>JAGYLT010000258.1 GCA_018400545.1 Bacteroidales bacterium | reverse complement strand
CCTGCGAAATGGTGGATTTCAACTGACCAACACATTCCAGTTCAGATTGCTCCTCTGCAAACGGAGAAACACCGTATAAGCCGATGCCGAGGCGCACCATGTCGAAATGTGCTTCCGGGAAGGCGGTGATGCCGGCGGTATTGAGGATGTGGCGCAATACGGGATGTCCAATAATCTCAATAACCCTGTCAGCGATTCTGCCAAATACAGCTATCTGCGCTTTGGTAAAATCCGCGTGGTCGGGGCGATCGCCGGATGCCAGGTGCGAAAACACACTTTGCAGATACATCCGCGGGTTGGCTTTGATGCGTTCGGTTACTGTTTCGATATCTTTGTCTTCAAAACCGAGGCGGTGCATACCTGTATCCACTTTCAGGTGGATTTTCACCGGTTTGTTGCGTGGGATGATATTCCGGCGGATAGCTTTCTCGAGCATTTCAAGCACCCGGAAATTATAAATCTCCGGCTCCAGGTTATATCCGATTATACCATCGAAACTTTCTTCATCGGGATTCATCACCATGATGGGCGTTTTAATGCCGGCTTTACGGAGCTCCACCCCCTCATCGGCATAAGCCACAGCAAGGTAATCCACTTTGTGAAACTGCAATGCATTGGCCACCTCAAAACTGCCAACGCCATATGATCCGGCTTTCACCATAGCCATCAGCTTTGTACCATTGTCTAATTTTCCGCGGTAATAATTCAGGTTTTGGATCAGGGCATTGAGATTGATCTCCATCACCGTTTCGTGCGCCTTATGTTGCAGGGCCTGCCCGATGCGCTCAAATTCAAAAACCCTTGCCCCTTTCAACAGGATGCCCTCATTCTGGAATCGCGTGTAAGAAAACGCTTTTAAAAAATCGTCGGTGGAGGGATAGAAATCCTTTTCCATGTCAAATTGCTCGGCCTGCCTCGAAATGGCCGTTCCAATCCCGATAAGGCGCGTAACATTTTTATTTTTTAGCAGTTCGGCAATCTTCCCGTAAAGGTACACATCGCTTTTGCCACTTTGCAGAATATCGGAAAGCACCACCGTTTTTTGTTGCTGCCTTGACTGTTGGTTGAGAAAATCCAGTGCGATGGACAACGAATTGATATCCGAATTATAACTGTCGTTGATCACCGTGCAGTTGTTTACGCCCTCGATCAGTTCGAGGCGCATGGCAATGGGATTGAGCCGCTGCATGCGCTGTGCAATCAACTCGTGGTCGAATCCCAGGTGCAGCAGCACAGCCCAGCAATGGATGGCATTTTCGATGGATGCATCATCGAGAAAGGGAATGGAAATATGAATCTCTTTACCCTGAAACTGCGCACTTATATCCGTTTTGAATTTTCCATTCCGACTACTGGAGTTTATCCTGAGGTCGGCATCCTGTTTCCGGCTCCAGGTAAATGCCTGAATACTTTCGAGAATCTCGGAACGAATGATCACCTCCTGAATTTCTTTGTGATCCGGGCAATAGATGAGCGTATCAACCCTGGTAAACAATTTTAATTTCTCACCCACTTTTTGCACCCGGTTGATGAAATTTTCGCTGTGGGCTTCACCGATGTTCGTAAAAACTCCGATGGTTGGCTGGATAATTTTTTGAAGTGTACCCATCTCTTCGGGTTCGGAGATGCCGGCCTCAAATATGGCCATTTCAAAATCCGGCTCCATCTGCCAAACAGACAGCGGAACACCAATCTGTGAATTGTAGCTTTTCGGGCTTCGAACTACTTTTTTATCCGGTGAGATTAATTGATACAGCCATTCCTTGATGATGGTCTTACCGTTGCTGCCTGTAATCCCGACCACGGGAATGTCAAACTTTTTGCGATGCGCCGCAGTCAGCAACTGGAGGGCTTTCAATGTATCTTTTACCAGGATAAAATTAGCTTCGGGCCAGGGTGTGAGGTCCAGGTTCGGATCGGAAATCACAAAATTGCGAAGCCCCCGGTAATACAGCTCTCCGATGTATTTATGCCCATCGTTGCGTTTGCTGGTGAGCGCGAAAAACAATGTATTCGACGCTTTAAAAAGCCGTCGGCTGTCGATGAGGATATCGTGAATAGACTCATCACTAATCATGCGCGGGACGAAACTTCCTGCAATGATTTTAGCAATTTCTGAAATCAAAAATCTTTTTGAAAACATAGGATCGGGAAAATACGGTGGGTGTCTGGGCTTCGGCCCTGTTTAGTTTGTGTGGTTGTGGTTGTCGTCCTCGTCATCCTCATCAGTGATGAGTGGGTCGGCGTTCATCTCGTCGAAATCCCTGCGGTTCCTGAAAATGTCGCAGGCCATATAAACGGCTGCACGCATAGAGCTTTCACTGGCCTGATTTTTCCCGGCGATATCATAAGCTGTGCCATGTGCCGGAGAAGTCCTTACGATGGGAAGTCCGGCGGTATAATTTACACCGCTGTCGAATGCAAGCGTTTTAAAAGGGATCAGGCCCTGATCGTGATACATGGCCAGCACGCCGTCGAATTTATTATGCTGTCCGGCGGCAAAAAAACCGTCAGCCGGGTAGGGTCCGTAAACCATGATCCCGTCATCGAAAGCCTTGTTGATCACCGGAATGATGGTTTCCTTTTCCTCGCCGCCCAGCAGGCCATCGTCGCCGGCGTGGGGATTCAGGCCGAGCACGGCAATACGCGGACGCGCAATGGCAAAGTCGCGGCGAAGCGAATCGTGCATGATTTGAATCTTGTTCATCACCAGGTCCTGGTTAACCGCATCCGGAACTTCCCGCAGCGGGATGTGGCCTGTAATGACGCCAATACGCAGATTGTTGCTCACCATCATCATCAGGTAATCAGTAACATGATGGCGTTCAGCAAGATATTCGGTATGGCCGGGTGATTTGAAATCATCGGACTGGATGCTTTTTTTGTTGATCGGCGCGGTTACAATAGCATCGATTTCTTCCAGCTCAATGGATTCCACGGCACTTTTCAGCGAAAGATAGGCCATCTCGCCACCGATTTTTGTAGGAATACCAAGCTCAATTTTCACCTCCCGGTCATCGATGTTGTAGATGTTGGGACGCTTCGGATTTGCAGCATCAACTCTTTTTATCAGGTTGAAATTAAAATCCTTGGCATTGATGGTTTTGCGGTGGTACGATGCCACTTTTGAATGGCCAAACACAACCGGAGTAATCATATCCATGATGCGTTTATCCATCAGGGTTTTGATGATGATTTCATAACCGATTCCATTCACGTCACCATGTGTAAAACCAACTCTCACCTGGTTTTCAGGTTGCTTCGATTCACTCTTGTTTGTCATCTCTTTCCGATTTTTTGCAAATGTAATCCATTTTTATAATCCACTGTACAGGAGAACGAGAGGATTGCATCAAACGAGGCTAATGTAAATCAGAATGCCGGAACCTTCACGGGAATGATGCTGTTTTTCTTTTTGATGCGGCAAACGAAAATCTGCCTTGCATACGGGGATAATTCAAGATTGATGCTGTTGCCGTTGGTAAACCCTTCGGCCACTTTCGCGCCGGTGATGGAGAAGAGTGTGAACTCGATTCTGTCGTTCAGGTCGTTTTGGAAAAATATCCTGGCCTCCCGCGATACCATATCATATCGCACGTTGAAGCCCTGATCGTTGAGCGGGACATATTCCACCGACCGCACATCCGAATATCCCTGGGTGCCCAGCTCAAGTCGATAGGTGTTTTCCATATTTTCAACAGGTACCGTATCCAAAAAAATGTAGGGAACATCCACATCGGGCGAACCACATATGCCATCAATTTCGCCAATGGTTTCGAAAAACTGACCATCAACAGAACGCTGGATAACAGTTCCCGAGCAGGTTTGCCCACCGGTGATAACCCAGTTCAGTCGCACTTCATCGCCAGTGACGGTTGCAGTAAAAAACCGAAGGATGGGATGGGGAGCCTGGGAAAATAGCGGTGTGGAAGAAAATATAGAAATTATAATGAACAGCCTGGTTATCATAGTTGTTTTTGCGTAGTTGAGTTTTACAGTTATGATAACAAACGGAAAAGTGAAAGGTTGATTGTGGGGAAGGGAGGGCATAGCGCAGAGAGCTTAGCG
>JAGYLT010000257.1 GCA_018400545.1 Bacteroidales bacterium | reverse complement strand
AATACTGTTGCCCACTGGTTAACAGCTTCTCCGGAGCTTCAGCGAGCCGAGCTGCTGACTTCCAACTGATTCATAAACAAAATGTATTATCCTGTAAAAATTTAACCCACAAGAATGGGAGTAGAATCATTTTTATAATATCTCACACGAAATTTCTTTTAACGATCAAAAGCCTATTTTTGCAGGCGAATTACGAGGGTGAATTGTGACGATCAACGAGATACTCGACCTGTATGCCGGTAGTGCAGCGGTGAGGCAGATTGCCGAACAGTTGCTTGACGACCGCGCGAAAAGGCTGCACATAAACGGCAGCAAGGGATCGATGCGTGCATTTGTGGCTGCGTCATTGATACAAATCCTGAAAGGAAACCAGATTTTTGTCCTCCCCGACAAGGAAACCGCAGCCTACTTCCACAACGACCTGGAAAGCCTTTTCCGCGAGCGCGACATGGAATACAGCAAACGCAAGGTGTTATTTTTCCCCACTTCTTACAAGCGGCCCTATGAAATAGAGCGCACCGACAGCTCCAATGTATTGCTTCGCAGCGAAGTGCTCAACAAGTTGCATGGCCGCCGCCGGGGATTTGCCGTGGTAACTTATCCCGAAGCCCTTGCAGAAAAAGTGGTGGATAAAATCACGGTGGCTCAAAACACCCTTAATGTGAAAAAGGAAGATAAGCTCTCGCTGGATTTTATGACCGAAGCCATGGCTGATCTGCAGTTTGAGCAGGAAGACTTTGTGTCGGAGCCGGGCCAGTTTGCCGTGCGAGGAGGGATCATTGATATTTTTTCCTTTTCCAGCGATTATCCCTACCGGATTGAGTTTTTTGGCGATCAGGTGGAGTCCATCCGGACTTTCGAACCGGGTAATCAGCTTTCGCTTACCATGCTCAGTCAGGTCTCCATCATGCCCGATCTGCAAAAGCGAGAGGAGAAGATGCAGAAAGTTCCTTTCACTATATTTATACCGGATAATTCAACCTTCTGGTTCGACGATGCCAACCTGACCATCGACCGGATGAACCGTGAGCTGAAAAAGGCCATCGCGGCTTATGGCCAGCTGGCTGAAGAAAATGAACGGGTGAACCCGGAAGGGTTATTTATTTCGGGAGAACAGTTTATGCATGAGGTGCTGAATTTTTCGGTGGTGGAATTCGGCAATCATAAAATGCTGGATGCGAATCAGACCTGGGATTTTGATGTACTTCCCCAGCCTTCCTTCAATAAAAACTTTGATTTGCTGATCGCTGACCTGCATAAAAAAATGCGGGCAGGGTATGAAAATGTGATTTTTGCTTCCAATAACAAACAGGCCGGGCGTTTGCACGCCATTCTGGACGATGCGGTGCGCAAGGAAGAAAATCCAAACGAACTGGATTACCAAACCATCCCTTTGCCCATCCATGCCGGTTTTGCGGATAATAACCTTAAAATTGCCTGCTTTACCGATCATCAGATTTTCGATCGTTATCACCGTTTCCATCTGCGCGAAAGCATTAAGGGCAAAGAGGCGCTCACCCTCAAGGAGATTTATGATTTACAGCCCGGTGATTTCGTGACTCACATCGACCATGGTGTTGGCCGTTTCGACGGTCTTCAGACCATCGACAACAATGGCAAGGAGCAGGAAGCTATCCGGTTGGTTTACGAAAACGGCGACCTGCTGTATGTGAGCATCCACTCGCTGCACCGCATCGCTAAGTTTGTGGGCAAGGAGGGCATCCCTCCAAAACTCAACAAGCTGGGTACCAACAACTGGACGCGCCTGAAGGAACGTACCAAGAAAAAGGTCAAGGACATCGCCAAGGACCTGATCAAGCTCTACGCCGAGCGGAAGGCTGCCAAAGGGTTCGCATTTTCGCCGGATTCGTATTTGCAGCATGAGCTGGAAGCATCTTTCATTTACGAGGATACCCCCGATCAGTACAAGGCCACCCATGATTCGAAAACCGACATGGAAAAAGAATATCCCATGGACCGCCTGGTTTGTGGGGACGTTGGATTTGGAAAAACCGAAGTTGCCATCCGGGCAGCTTTCAAGGCGGTAACCGACAGCAAACAAGTCGCCCTTCTGGTGCCCACAACCATTCTTGCCCTGCAGCATTATAAAACCTTCGAAAAACGGCTGGAGGATTTTCCGGTTACCATCGAATACATCAACCGGTTTAAATCCCGCAAGGAACAAACCCGGATTTTCAAAGGTATTGAATCCGGTCAGATCGATGTCCTGATCGGGACACATAAACTGATTTCCAAAGAAATCCATTTTAAAGATCTGGGTCTGCTCATTATCGATGAGGAGCAGAAATTTGGTGTGGCTGTAAAAGAAAAACTCAAGCAACTCAAAGTAAATGTGGATACGCTTACCCTCACCGCCACACCGATTCCACGAACACTCCAGTTTTCGCTGATGGGTGCCCGCGACCTGTCGGTGATCAATACGCCGCCACCCAACCGGATTCCCATACAAACTGAAATTCACGGATTTGGGGAGGAAGTCATCAGCAATGCTATCAACTACGAAGTGTCGCGAAACGGGCAGGTTTTCTTTGTGCATAACCGGGTGCAGAATATCAACGATGTGGCGGACATGATTCAGAAATTCTGTCCGGGCGTGAAGGTTGGGATTGGCCATGGCCAGATGGAAGGATCGAAACTGGAGAAGGTGATGCTCGATTTTATCGAGGGGGAATTCGATGTACTGGTAGCAACCACCATCGTTGAAAACGGGCTGGACATCCCCAACGCAAACACCATCATCATCAACGATGCACAGAATTTCGGGTTGAGCGATCTGCACCAGTTGCGGGGCAGGGTAGGGCGTGCCAATAAAAAAGCATTTTGTTATTTGTTGTCGCCGCCCTTGTCAACGCTCACACCGGAAGCGAGGAAACGATTACGCGCTCTGGAGGAATTCTCAAACCTCGGCAGCGGTTTTAACATCGCCATGCGCGACCTCGATATTCGTGGGGCCGGCAACCTGCTGGGCGCCGAGCAAAGTGGATTTATTTCGGATATTGGTTATGAGATGTACCACAAAATTCTGGATGAGGCCATGCTGGAACTGCGCGAGGAAGAATTCAAGGACGTCTTCAAGGATCAGCCTGAAAAAGATTTTGTGCAGGATTGCCAGGTGGAAACCGATTTACAAATCCTCATTCCAAAAGACTATATCTCAGTTACCACCGAAAGGCTTAGCCTCTATAAAGAGCTGGATAATATCGAAACGGAGCAGGGGCTGCAACGGTTTGAAAAACGGATTACCGACCGGTTTGGGAAGCCACCGGGGGAAGTTTTTGACCTTTTCAACACCATCCGCATGCGCTGGATTGCCAAAAAAATCGGGTTCGAGAAAATCGTTTTGAAGAATGGCAGGCTGATTGGCTATTTTGTGGGTGATGAGGAATCCAGTTATTACCAGTCACAGGCTTTTACCCGCATTCTCAACTACATGAAAAACAACCCCGTGGCCTTTGTTATGGATCAGACCAAAAGCAAACTGCGACTGATTTTTAAAGATGTAAAAACGGTGGAACAGGCTATCGGGAAACTACAGCCTTTGGTAAGAAAGCGGGAAGAGGTTACCTGAATCAGACAGTAAAAGACATCAGTTGGATTTATCCGGTTGTTCTTTCTTATCGTCGTCTTCACTCACGCCTTTCTTAAATTCTTTGATGCCTTTGCCCATGCCTTTCATCAATTCGGGGATTTTCTTACCGCCGAAGAGCAATAAAACTATAACCAGGATGATGATGATTTCCATGGGGCCGAAGGTGAACATCAGTATGTTGAGAAAATTCATGTCGTTTAGATTTAGATATGCAAAGCTAATAAAATTATCCAGTCAGGTTGGGATAACTGTTATGCTGTGAGATTATTATTTTAGGTGGCTAACAATTGCTGTTAGTGCAGGACCGTTTACAGAAAAACCCGGCCTTCGCTATGAGAGTCTCCGATCTGAATTCAGACTAACAATATTTGCAAATCACATAAAATTAGCAAGTTATCCGGCGCCTTACCACCTGTGTTGGCTTTTAGCATCGGCGAGGCAGGTTAATAGTTATTCGAAACCCAATTGATTGGAC
>JAGYLT010000256.1 GCA_018400545.1 Bacteroidales bacterium | reverse complement strand
GCAATTTTTACATTTTTCAGGGTTTCGGTTTTGTAGTTTTTTACGATCATCCGGACTTCCGCTCCCTCCGGTATGGCAACAAATCTGCTGAACCCGGGGAGATCAGGGGCGCCTTCGTTGTTTGGCAGAAAGTTTCCGCTTACGTTTATGCTTTTCATCATTTCACCTTCAGCCAGTTTTTCGGTGAGTTCGAACCTCTCCATTGAAAAGGTGATATTTAGCTCTCCAATATTTTGGTCTTTAAGCGTAATACCTGTTTTTCCTTCCGCATCAGGATATATATATTCCTGAGCTTTAATTGTAACTGTGCCAAACAGTAGGGCAATAATTAAAAAACGTAGTGATGTGCTTTTCATTTTTCCTGGTATTTATTGCTGTAAAAAAAATTTACATTATCCATTTTAAGTTGTAAAAATATTAAAATATTCCGCACATTAACAAATATTATTTACAATTTAGAATGATTATAAAAAATCTGCAAATATGAAGTTTTTATGAATTTTCCTTTGTTTTTTTAAAAAAGTAAAGTATTTTCGACAATTATTTGTTATTGTGTAAATAAATTTTACGTTTATCGGAAGGTAAATGTTAAACCAGCAGTAAAAGTGATAACATAAACCACCCCAAATAAACGACTTTTATGGGATTGATACCGTAATTGGTTGTAATTTGGAAGCATTATAAGAATTGAAATGATCAGTGTAAACAATAAATGAAAAAGTTATGAAAAACACATTACGCTTAATGGCAGTATCATTGATGTTGGGTGCATTTCTCTCACCCTGGCAGTTATTTTCAGGAAACAGTGAAAAGTACATCAATAACATCAAAAATGTAGATCTCTCTAATGAAGATCATTCAGTAACCAAATTTCCCGAGGCTTTTCAGCAAAAGGCTGATGAATCAGTTTTGGCAGCTGACAAATCCACTATTTTCAATGGCGATAAAGGATTGCCTGAAGCACCCCAGGATGGTGTGCACTGGCCTGCAGTTTTTGGCGATCCCAGTAATATTATCTGGTCGCATTATATTTTTGATGCTGAACTGAATGGTGTATCGCTGGAAGAAGGTGATGAGGTAGCCATTTTTGATGGCGACCTGCTTGTTGGCAGTTTGGTGCTTCCGGGCATTCCCCCCGGTGGTGCTGACCCGAATTTTGTTTTGAAAGCATGGCATGTTTTGAATGATGGGCCTGGATTTACTCCCGGAAATTCATTCACAGTTAAATGCTGGGATGCCAGCGAGGATGTAGAATCAGAAAGCTTTACATATACATTCATTGAACCTGGCTATTGCGGAACAGTTTTTCCTGCTGATAACGCCAATTCCGGTTCCCAGTTTTATTTTAGTGCTGATGTTCAGCAGGTTCCTGAACTGCTTAGTGCAGTGGGGGGTGATGGTATAGTTGATCTTTCCTGGCAATCTGCCGACGGATCCAGGGTGATAGAAAATCATTGGCCAGAAGTTCTTGGTGATCCGAGCAACCTGATCTGGACGCTCTATATTTTTGATGCTGCACTCGAAGGTGTTTCGTTGGAAGAAGGCGATGAAATTGCAATTTTTGACGGCGAACTGCTGGTGGGAAGTATGGTGCTTCCGGGCATTCCCCCTGGCGAGGCCAATCCGGAATATACCCTGAAAGCATGGCATGTGCTCAACGATGGACCGGGCTATACCATTGGAAATAGCTTCACGTTAAAATGCTGGGATGCCAGTGAGCAAACCGAATCTTCCGGCTTTACATATACTTTTCTGGAGGGAGGCTATCAGGGTGATGTTTTTCCTGACGGCAATCTAAGCACAGCAGCTCAACTTCAGTTCACAGAGCCGGAACCATATGTTCCTTCGTTTAATCTTTATTTTGATGATGGAAACCTGATTGAAGGTGATCTCTTTCAAAATACCTATCAGGTGACGGGTTTGGAAAATGGTATCGAATATTGTTTCTATGTGACCCAGAACCTGGCAGATGGCACAGAATCTTCTCCTTCAAATATTTTGTGTGCAACAACGGTGGCACCTCCTGCCCCTGATCTGATTGCCGCTACTCCCGGTCCTGAAAACGTTGAACTGGAATGGCAACCCATGCCTGAAAATGAAAGAACAGCAACCCACTGGCCTGAAGTTCTCGGTGATCCCAGCGACCAAATCTGGACGCTGTATATTTTCGAAAGTAATATCGAAGGCATACCCATGGAAGCAGGTGATGAACTTGCAATATTTGATGGTGATCTTCTGGTTGGTAGTTTGGTGATGCCGGGACCACCGCCCGGTGGGGCAGATCCGGCCTACACGCTTAAAGCATGGAAAACACTGACCAATAGTCCCGGTTATACACCCGGGAACCCGTTTACCATTAAATGCTGGGATGCCAGCGAATCGGCAGAATCTCTTTCGTTTACCTATAGTCTTTTGGAAGGTGGGTACCAGGGAGATGTTTTTCCCAATGATAACGAAAATTCAGCCACGGAACTTGATTTCGCAACCTCATTACCATACGTACCATCATTTAATGTTTATTATGCAGACGGCACACTGATTGAAGGTGAGGTGGAAGGAACAAACTATAGCGTAACGGAGCTTACGCCCGGTCAGGAATATTGTTTTTACGTTACGCAAATTATGCCTGATGGACTGGAATCACCGGCTTCAAACCAACTTTGCGCTATACCGCTATTACCTTGCAACAATGCCGTTGCATTTGCAGGAGCGGATGCGACAATCAGCGAACCGGATACTTATTATCTGGGTGATGCCTACGCTCTGGATCATGATGGCGTTGAATGGACAACCGGCGGAGATGGAGCATTCGATGATTCGGCTATCCCGAACCCAACCTACACACCAGGCCCGGCGGATATATCAAATGGAGTAGTAACGCTTTGTATGACAGCTTTTGGTTTGGAGGGGTGCGAAGATGACACCGATTGTATGCAACTCACAATTGAACCGTTTCAATATTTCGAAAAAGTGTGGACTACACCTTATAACCCAATGTCTGTTTACGTGCTCTCAGCCACCATTGAAGATGTAAGCCTTTCGGAAGGTGATGAAATTGGTGTTTTTGATATCGATCCGAACCTTGGGGAGGAAATTTGTGTGGGCTATGCGCAGGTAAGCGATGAGTTTTTAACAAAGGATTTTCTTGAAGTGATCTGTTCGATGGATGATGGTTCAAATCCTGAACAGGCCAATGGATTTACACCCGGAAATCCGTTTATCTTTAAATTTTATACAAATGAAAACAGTGGCCTTTATGAGGAAGTCAATTTTGATTTTCCTTATCCCGATTACGATGAGACTTTTACGCCACTTGGCAATACAATCGTCGATCTTTATTATACGGAGATAACATGTGAAGACGCAATTGCCTTTGCTGGTGAAGATGCGCTGATTTGCGAGGGTGACAGTTATTCCTTAAACGAGGCAACTGCACAGTATTATGAATCACTGCAATGGACAACCAATGGTGATGGAACTTTTGATAATCCTGAAATCCTGAATCCTACCTATTATCATGGCCCTCTGGATTTGAACAATGGAGGTGCAGAACTTTGCCTCACTGCAAACGCATTTGATCCATGTGAGGATGCCACCGATTGTTTAACCCTTACCATCCAACCTGCTCCTTCGGCCAATGCCGGAGATGATGTAACCGTTTGTGAAGGAAGTGTGGTACAACTCAATGGCAGTGTTGAAAATTCATCTTCAACCATGTGGGTTTCGCAAGGTGATGGCCTGTTTGCTGATCCGTTTTCATTAACCACACAATATACACCCGGGCTTATGGACATCCTGACAGGCGGGGTTCAACTGACGTTAATTGCCGGTACAACAGATCCATGTCAGGGTGTATCTGACGAGATAATGGTAACCATCCAACAGGAGGCATCGGCTAATGCCGGAGATGATGAAACCATTTGTAATTTTGCAGCATATCAACTAAGTGGATCGGCAGAGAACTATTCAGCAGTTGAGTGGACCACCTCCGGTGATGGCGTTTTTTCTGATGCAACAGCCTTAAATCCGCTTTACTATCCCGGAGCAACAGATATTTCGCTCGGGTTTGCTGAGCTCTGCCTCAAC
>JAGYLT010000255.1 GCA_018400545.1 Bacteroidales bacterium | reverse complement strand
CCCTTTAAGCTGGATGATAGAAAATACCCGGTCGACTTCGCTTATAAAACCGAAAAACGTGTAATTGTTAATCTTACCATTGCTGAAAAAATGGAATTTGCAGAATTACCCGATCCGACGCATATTTACCTCCCTGACAACGGGGGGTATATTTCTTTTAGACACCAGGTTTCAGGTAACAATTTGAATGTAAATTATTCACATCAGATCAACAAAACGATTTTCAATATTGATGAATATCCTTACCTTAGGGAATTCTGGAATCAGATTGTTAATATCAGCGCCCAACCCGTAATCGTGAAAATCCATTAATTCATCCTTAAAAACTCATACTGATGAGAGGTAGTATTTTATTCATAATAATCATGCTGATGTTGCAGGTACAAATCACCACCATCTATTCGCAAAACTATCCTTTAAGCACTGTCAGTGAAGATTTGAAGAACAATTCAAAAATAATCATCAGATCCTTTATCAGGGAAATTGATGTTATCAGCGAAAAGCAGGTTAAAGAACATGCAAAACTTGTATTAACCATCATTAATGAGAACGGACTTGAAGATGCTGACCTTGTTAGATTTTACAATAAATTCATCTCGATCAAAAAATTAAAAGCCACACTGTATGACGAATATGGCAAAAAGATAAAAACACTCGACCGTGATAATTTCAGGGATTTTAGCGCGGTGTCCAGTATTTCACTTTTCGAGGATTCAAGGGTAAAATATATCGATTGCGATTACGCCACCACCCCATTTACCGTGGAATACAGCTGGGAAACCAATTACTCAGGGATAATTGATTACAATGACTGGATGCCTGTTTGGGATTATAACATATCATTGGAACATGCCAAACTGGTGCTGGCTTCAGAAAGTTCATTCGGGATTAGACATAAAGCGTCCGGTCCTTTCGAATATACTGAATACAATGAGAAGGATAAAACCATACGCACTTGGACATTAGACCGCTTCCCGGCAATAGAGGAGGAAGTTTTTTCGCCTCCCCGGCAATTGGTTTTGCCCGTGATTTATATTTCCCCACTAACATTTGAGCTTGATAATTATCCGGGCAGCTCAGATACCTGGGAGAATTTTGGATTATGGATAAAAAAACTTAATGATGATCAAAGTGAATTAAATGAAGAGTCCAAAAATGAGATTCTATCACTTTTGGAAGGTATTTCAGATACGCATGAGAAAATTAATACCCTGTATGAATATCTTCAGAATAAAACCCGATACGTCAACATCTCCATTGGAATTGGTGGCTGGAAGCCTCTATCTCCGCAGGTGGTTCACGAAAAATCCTACGGGGATTGCAAAGCATTGACGCACTACATGCATACGATTTTGGACATAGGGGGCATTCAATCGCATTACACCATCATCAATGCCGGACAAAACGCCTTGCCACTTATGGCTGATTTTCCGTCCAATCAGTTCAATCATGCCATTTTATGTGTCCCCATAAAAGGGGATACGATTTGGCTTGAATGCACAAATCAATATACGCCAGCCGGGTATGTGAGCACTTTCATCGACGACAGGAAGGCACTGCTTATAGACAGTGCCGGTGCACACCTTGTGAAAACAAGCTATGGGCAGGAAAATTATCATCAGAAGAAAAACATTACCCGTGTTGAGATCACACCTGAACTAGATGGAAAAATCCATGTTGAACAATCCTATTCAGGATATTTTTATGACGAAAATCAAATGCTTCTGCGCGGAGATGCCAATGACATTAAAAAGTATCTGCTACAGAATATTCGTTTTTCAAATTTTGAACTGATTGATTATTCGATTGATGAAAAAAGGGGAAATCCACCGCTGATCATCAAAAAGATGCAAATCCATAAAGTCAGAATCATTGAAAATATTGGATCCAGGTACATCCTGAATCTGAACATTCTAAATGAAGGAGACCGAAATAACTTCACGAATCAAAGCAGAAGCTCAGATATATTGGTTAAAAGAAACCTAACCGAAATCGATAGCACCGCATTTACAATCCCTGAAAACCTGAAAGTCCATTTCGTACCGGATCCCGTTTCCCTCGAATCAGAATTCGGTGCTTTCACAAGCAAGGTCATTATTGATGCCAACCAGATTATCAGGTATCGAAAATTTCAGCTAAAAAAAGGATTTTATCCGTCAGGTAACTATCAGCGTTTTGCAGAATTCCTGGAAAGTGTGTATGAAAAATACAATCAAAAATGCATACTACAGGAAATCTAGTGCTGAGAAACAATTACAACCAAACGGTAATAAATCGGGCAGCAATTAATTCCTTACAATCCGTCCTACCGGATATCGTCCTTTGCGATTGTCGGCCCACTCGGTGTTGTTGTAAATGTATCCCAGTTGCGCACGATGGTTTTTGGCCAGTTTGGGATCGGATTTTATGGCTTCTTCAAATTGCTTTCTAAACTCAGGATGTTCATCCAGGTATTTCATGGCATTTTCCTCAAAGCCGTATGAGGAATAATATTCCCTCCGCTCAAGGATGGGATCAAAAAAGTTCCACCTGAAAAATGAGTCCGCCCCTTCGGGTTCAAGCATTTGCACAATGTAATGATTGGCTGATTGATTTGCCGGAATTAAAAAATCTCCGGCATAAAATTGCACTTCTTCTGTTTTACTTTCCAGTGTAAACTTCTGATGAGGCCGGTGCCAGTTGTACTGACGCTGATAAGATTCCACATCCGAAATGTAATACCGCTCAACTTCGATCACCGTATCATTAGTAACAGGTGTCATTTTTACTCCGTTAATTTTCATCCTTTCCACCACTTCCTCCCATGCCGAAGGCAATACATAATACTTTGGTGCATTAAGCATCTTTTTCGGTAAATGAAAGTCATAAAATGGCACCACGGTATCGTAGGGTTTTTCGCGGTTAAAGCCAAATCTTTCCAGGCCGGTCACCGGACTTATTCCTCTTTCGCCTTCATAACCTTTAAATTCAATCATCCGGAATTTTGTCGTGTCCAGTTCCCATTCGGCAGTAAATTCTTTTTGTTGAGCTGTGCTTTCATTGGCCAGTTTTCGCAGGCGGGTAATTTCTGAAGTATTGTTGTTGGTAAAGCCCACCAGTGCATTCAGAAAATGATAAACCGATCGCACCCTGTCGGGGAAGGGTTTGTAGATATGATTTTCAGTCATGAAACCCAACGTATTGAAAAGTCCAACATACCCCGTAGAAAATCTGGGCTGCTGGGGATCGAGCGCTATACCATCTTTTGGAGATTCGTTCATGTATGTCACATACGGAATCAGCGCGTATGGTGTTTCAGCCATATATTCGTAAAGATGCGGGATCATTTTGTTCCGGTAAAAATCGCTGAGTGGCTCCGGTAAAGCCTCTGGCTGGTATGCAATTAATGTGATGACGTATTTATGGTCGGAGCCGTTGGTGGTATGGGTATCCAGGAAGGTATCGGGATCCCAGGTGTGAAAAATCTCCGTGAAAGCTTTAGCGTTTTTTGTATCCAGCTTAACAAAATCACGGTTCAGGTCCAGGTTTTTGGCGTTTCCGCGATGGCCACATTTAGCCGGAGTAGTTTGCCCCGAGCGGTGAAACGCACTCCGGTTGAGACAGCCGCCGACACTGTAAACCGGGATGATACAAACCACACAGCTATCCAGCAAGGAAAACATTTTATCATGATTTCTCAACACATCATCGGCAAACCAGATGCTGGCATCGATGCCTTCAGGCTCACCGGGATGGATGCCATTATTGATCAACACCACACTCCTGCCCGATTTCTTTACAGATTCCGGATCAAAATCCCCATCTTTCGACATCACAAAAAGGTGCAAAGGTTTTCCGGCATCGGTTACACCATAGCTCAATAATTTTGCTTCAGGATAGTGATCTGCCAGTTTTTGATAATAATCGATGGCTTCGTAGTAAGTTACGGTTTCGTTATCATCAAACTTCAAATCGATCAGCGAACCGGTGGTTTCTCTGTTTTCTTTTTCAGGATTGCATGCTGCCAGAAAGGCCAGCATGAGCAGTGATAAAGTTATTCTGTAGTTCATTTTGTAGTTTTTTTGGTGCACCAAAAGTAATCGACTTAACTTACATTTATCATAAAAAATTACTACTGAACGGATAAATAAATA
>JAGYLT010000254.1 GCA_018400545.1 Bacteroidales bacterium | reverse complement strand
TCGCCTTACAGCTACCTGTGGTCGAATGGTGAAACCACACAAGACATCTCAGGGCTTGCACCGGGAACTTATGATGTAACGGTAACGGATGATCACGGTTGTAATGCCCAGGAATCTGTACTCATCCAATGGGTTGAACCTGCCGAACTAAATTTCGAGCACGGTATTATCGAGAGCGTTTCCACAAACTGGCAAACCATTTCACTCGAAAACAGCTACAATTCTCCGGTTGTGGTGGCAAGTGTTCATTTGCCCTCCGCTGATTTTGAACCGGTGGTTGCAAGAATACAAAATGCAGGAGCCGACAGCTTTGAGATGAAAATCCAGGGAACAGGAACCGCGGTTAATGATAATTACAGGGTACACTATTTTGTTGTTGAAGAGGGCGTTTATAACCTTGCTAATGATGGCATTGCCATGGAAGCTCAAAAAGTTAATTCAACAGAAACTGCAAAAAGAGGCAACTGGTTGAGGGAAACAAGAGAATTCCAAAACAGCTATACAAATCCGGTTGTGCTTGGCCAGGTGATGACGAGTAATGATGAAGATTGGTCGGTGTTTTGGGCCTCCGAAAACAGCAATACGAAGAATCCACCCAAAATGGGGAATTTTGCCTGTGGGAAACATATCGGAGAAGACAATACAAACCGGGCAGATGAAACAATTGGATATGTGGTTATTGAGTCCGGAAGTGGGAACTTAGCCGGAACTTCATTTTTTGCAGGGCTTGGAAACGACATCGTAAAAGGCCCGACAAACAGCGCAAGTGGTTTTGACTATGACATTACCATGTTGGAAAATCCATCAACAGCCATCGTTTCTGCGGCAGGAATGGATGGAGGAAACGGTGGATGGCCGGTACTTTTTACAGATGAACCCTTGAATAATGGCAATTTAACACTCGCATTTGATGAAGATAAAGAAAGTGATACGGAAAGAAATCACACCACGGAACAAGTGGCTTTTCTTGTTTTTGAGGGTGAAACCCAACCCGCATCGCCACCAACATTTGAATATGGTTTTGTGAACGGCGTTGCATCAACGTGGCAAACCATAACCCTTGACAAAACTTATGAAACCCCTGTGGTTGTTGCCACTCCAATAATCGAATCCAATGAAAACCCTACAATTGTTACAAGAATTCAAAATGCCACATCCGGCAGCTTCGAATTAAAAGTTGAAAACCCATCGGGTTCTGCGATATCAGGTGTTTCGGTTTATTACTTTGTGGTTGAAGAAGGGGTTTACAACCAAATGGACCATGGTGTGACAATGGAGGCTGTTTTGGTTACATCATCATCCACAGCCGGAAAAAACAACTGGGTTACTGAATCAAGAAATTTCCAGAACAGCTACACAAACCCGGTGGTGCTCGGGCAGGTTATGACGTCAAATGATGCCTGGAGTGTGTTCTGGGCAAGCTCCCAAAGCAATAAATCAAACCCACCAACGAATACCGGCTTTGCAGCAGGTAAACATGTGGGTGAGGATAATGATCAATCCAGGAGCAACGAAAACATTGGTTACATTGTGATGGAGGCTGGAATAACAAATATCGGCGGGGTACACATCGAAACTGGTGTGTCTAATGATTTTGTCCGCGGACTGCAAAATTCCTCAGCCGGATATCAATTAAATGCCGGCCTGCTTTCCGAAACAGACTATGCCATACTGAGCGCTGCCGGCATGGATGGAGGTGATGGCGGTTTCCCGGTTTTATTTGGCACAAGCCCAATTCAGGGAAATCAGCTTTCGATGGCTTTTGCCGAAGACCAGATTGGGGATAATGAAAGAAAACACACTACCGAACAGGTAGCCTGGTTAGCCATTGGATTAGCAGCAACAAAATCACAGGACATCTTCACGCAAAAGCCAAACCTGCAACACCCAGGCAATGCTGACATTGATGTGAAGGTATTCCCGAATCCGGCCAGGGATAAAATTACAATTCATCTGAGTGCTGGCGGCAACCAGCCCTCCGAAATATATATTTATGATCTCTTTGGAGCACTTGTACAAAAGTCAGCCATCGAGAATAACAGTGAAAATTTCCAGGCCGATATCAGTGCACTAAAGAAGGGTATTTATTTTATAAGTATTAAGACAGGAAAGGAATTGCTGCAGGGAAAATTTATTAAGCAGTAGCAAACCTAAACATATTGAAATTAAGAACCTCCTGCAGGCATTATCAATCCTTCGGGAGGTTTTTGTATAAAACTAAGATCAGTTTACCAACAACGAGTAACTGTTAATTAACTGTTAAATAACCCATTATACAGCCTCCACAATAAACATAAATCCGGTTTTCGGCTTTTAATGTGATCGATTTCAAATTTAACTCATCGGCCAATGCAAGGCATAAACCTGAATAAACAGGAAGTCTTTGAAAAACTTAAATCCACTTTTATGGAAGACAGTAATTCTGATAATCCCGGCAAGGAGGCTACCGATCACGAAACCGGGACTCCTCAAACTACCCCTAAACCAATTACAACAGGAAGTGTTTTTGCAGCAATATTGAATGGACTGGGCGTTGGATTGCTGCTGGGAATGCTGCTTGGCCTTGCAGTTTCACCGGTCGTCAGCGGGGTTATCGGCACACTGTCTTCCATACTTGTGGTTTTATTAGGACTAAATGATAAACACATCACCACCCTGAAAAGCCTGCGCATTGGTGCGTTTGGCGTTTTCGCCGTAGCCGGGGTTTTGTTTGGGATGTATATCCGGACCCATGATGCACTTTCACCAAAAACCACCGAACTGAAGGAAGAATATGTGAAAGCCGGATTTAGCGATGACCAGGCGCTGTATTATGTGGCCCTGAAAAAATTCGATTACGTTCCGGTGGGCTGGTTTGGTACCTCTGAAAAAGATACCCTGGCCATGTCGAAAACCGACCAGAGTGATAAAACCGTTTTGTTTTCCTCGGAAATGGACCTGGACGTTTGTGAAAACCTGAACGTGGCTGACAACACATTTCCACGGGAAGAAATCTACTACACCTTCGAAGATGCCGGCGGCATGTGGAAAAAACTGGCCGCTGCCATGCCGGATGATTTGCCCGATCAGGTTTATGTGGACGGATTGCTGGGCCTCCGCGACAGCTTTTGTGCCTATGGAAATGAAGGAAAAGTAACCATTGAAGAAAATAAAAAACTTTCGGCATTATCAGACCAAAACAGTGCCGGAGAAATCACGAAAACACTCAGGGAAGCAGGCGGCGCCTGGGAATCCATCCTCAAAAACACCCAACAAAAAATACCTGCCGAATATCAGGTTTCATTCTATTTAACCGTCATTAAAATTTTAAACGATGAAGAAAGCAATTAGCATCATGCTTGCAATACTGCTTACAGGCGTATTTGCACAAGCGCAGCGATTCAACCCGGATGAGACTGAAAAATCGCTGGTAATGGTTGAAATAAAAAAAGGCACAAAGGGCTATGCCTGCAGCGGATTTCTCTGGAAGGATGCCAAAACGGTGATCACCTCACTGCATGCCATGAAACATGGAGCGGACTACACCGTAATTTACAACAACAAGTACCGGCGATCAGCAAAGGTTGTTAAGGTTTTTGCTGATGCAGACCTTGTGATGCTGGAAACCAATATTGATGAACGCCCGCTCAATTCAACCGTTGTGCCCATAAAATCGTATAACGGCAGCAAGCCGGGATTTGGTGAAAAACTTTATGCCCAGGGATATCATGGCGGCTCCAGGGGCCATCGCACCGCACACCTTGTAAAGGGCGATGCCAATCCTGAAACGCTGGAAAGACTTGTGGTAAAAAAGGAGGAAAAGGATATGCTTCGTAACCTTGGATTCCCTAAAATCGACCTCGATATTTTATACCTCAATGGTAGTTTGTGGCCGGGTTTTTCCGGGGCGCCGGTTTACAATGCCAAAGGCGAACTTGTAGCCGTTGGCAATGGCGGGCTTGAAAATGGCGCCACCGGTGTTAGCTGGGCCATCCCTGCCAGCTATATTGCAAAACTTGAGCAATCAGGCACACCAAATCTACCTGATAACCTGGAACAAATCAGCCTCCTGATGTCATCTCAGGTTGAGGTAGATATTGCTCCGGGCAATGATTCCGAAGATGCCATTCAGCAGCAACTGGAAGAAGATTACACGGTTTATGCCGG
>JAGYLT010000253.1 GCA_018400545.1 Bacteroidales bacterium | reverse complement strand
ATGATGGAGATACTCCGCGTAGTCTTTTTGGCCGTTCCGGTATTTATGCCGAGTTCGGGAAAATCATTTGTATCTCAACGGGTTTTATTCACGGAGATACGTTCAGGATAAAATCCTTTTTTGGCGATGACGAGAAGGTTTTGCTTGCTGAATTTGCTCACATGCTCAACAGCTTTTACAACAAGCCCCAACACAGGCTTTGCGGCCACAACAGCAAGGAGTTTGATGTGCCATACATCGCAAGGCGCATGCTTATCAATGGTATCGCACTTCCCGGCATCTTGAATCTATTCGGGAAAAAGCCCTGGGAAATTCCTCACCTCGATACCATGGAACTTTGGCGCTTTGGCGATTATAAAAATTTTACCTCACTCGATTTGCTGACGACTATTTTTAACATTCCAAGCCCAAAAGATGATATTGATGGCAACATGGTGGCATCCGTTTATTATGAGGAACAAGACCTGCCGCGAATTGTGGAATACTGTCAGCGCGATACACTTGCTGTGGCTCAGCTTCTGCTGCGTTATCTCGGCCGGCCGGTCATTGCAATGGACAAGGTGGAAATATCCAAAGAAAAATAAAAATGCCCGTCGTGGTAGCGACGGGCATCCGGTATTTCTTAAAAGTTGTGAAACTTAGCCTGATTAGGCAAAAGCTCTTTTGAGGTCTTCCAAACGTTTGGAAACATCATCCCAATTAACAACTTCCATAAAAGCATTCACGTATTCGCCTCTTTTATTTTGATATTTAAGATAATAGGCATGTTCCCAAACATCGATAGCCAGAATAGGAAAGGTGATCCATTGAGTGAGGTTATGATGTTTTTCTGACTGCAATACCACAAGTTTGTCGGTATGCGGCTGATAGCCAAGTATGCCCCAGCCCGAAGCTTCGACTGATGTGGATGCAGCAACGAACAGTTTCCGGAAATTATCATACGAACCAAAATCTTTTGTCAGTTGCTTTTCTAACTGGTTGCTTCTTTTTCCTTGTTTTGGTCCCATGTTGTTCCAGAAAATAGTATGCAAAAAGTGGCCGCCACCATGAAATGCCAGCTCCCTTTCCCAATGTTTTATCATAGAAAAATCGCCGCTTTCGATAGCCTCGTTTACTTTTTTTGTAGCATTATTAAGACCCCGAACATATCCGCGGTGATGAATACTGTGGTGCAAGCGCATGGTTTGCTCATCGATATAGGGTTCAAGGGCATCGTATGCATAAGGCAGATCGGGTAAAATGTATTCCCCGGATGCATCGGCAATTTTATCCATTTTCAGAAATTCTTCCATGTTTGAAAAAGTTGAAGCCATGGCCGGGGTTCCTGCCATTCCGGCAACTCCCAATGCAGCGCCTGTTTTCAAAAAGGTCCGTTTATCCATTTTAGTCATAATTATTTATATTGAAAGGTTTGCGAATTTAAACATCACAAATATGAAAATGTTTAGAAATGAAGATAGGCCGAAGCATGATCGAAATATCAAGAAGGCAGGTACGTTTATTCGAAAATTAATGGAAAGTGAGTTCTTATATCCGAAAATTAATTGCAGAGGGGGAGCACCAGCAGCAGGATTTCAAATTCGAAATCTCTGACTCAAAAAAGATAGCCCGCACTTTGGTAGCTTTTTTTCAAATACCGGTGGTGGCAAATTGCTTGTGGGTGTTAAAGACAATGGCGTCATTGCTGGCGTGCGCTCCGATGAAGAATTTTATATGATCGAGGCCGCAGCGGAACTTTACTGCCGGCCGCGGGTATCCTATACAATGAAGGAATGGAATATCGAAGGTAAAATTTTGCTGGAAGTGGATATTCCCAGAGACCATTCCAACGGTCCTTTTTCGGCACCCGATAAAGAAGGCAGGTGGATGGTTTACATCCGCGTTAAAGATCAGAATCTGTTGGCCAACAGGGTGCTTTTAAATGTTTGGAAGCTGCAAAAACGCAACAACGGAATTACTTTGCGATATACAGACAAGGAAAAAATCTTGTTAAATTATCTTGAAGATCATCCCGAAGTTACCCTCTCAAAGTTTAAACGAATTGCCGGAATCAATCAGCGGGTTGCCGAAAAAGTTTTGGTTGACCTCATTGTGTTGAATATTATCAAAATGGATGTCACCGAAAAATCTGTTTTGTATCGCTTGCATCCGCAGATGGCAGAAACAAAAAAAGGAGTCTCGTAATTGAAACTCCTTTTTTTTATTTATCTGAAACCAGATCTATTTTATAATCAGTTTTTCAGTTTTGATACCATGATCAGTAATAATCTCGATAAGATAAACACCTTGTCCGAGTGTAGCTGTATTGATTTTTAACTCTGAATCGCTTACAGTCCGGTCGAAAACAAGCTGGCCCATATTATTGATGATCTTTACCTGTTTTATCATTACGAATGAAGAAATGTTAATTACATCTTTAGCCGGATTTGGATAGATGGAGAGATACTCCTGCGAGTTATTTTCGATGCCGGTTGTAACATCGGGCATACCATCTGATTCCGGATAGAGGTAGAAGTTGATTGTTTTCACAGCCCCATCAACAACAGCAATACCGCTGTGGGTAACAGGCACGTATCCGGTGGCGTTGCATTCGATGTCGTACGATCCGCCGGAGAGATGTAAAGTGTAGTAACTGCCGAAAGGTGTGTAATATGAAACAGCACCGTAATCAGCATTTAAAGCGGTAACCCATGCGTTTTCAATTACCTGATTGGTTAGTGCATCTCTAACAGTTCCCTGAAGCTTACCTTCCATACTGCCAATTTCAACATGTACCGGTTGAGCAACGCCTGATTCGCCCATTGAATAAACAGCTGTTACCGAGAACCAGTGGCTTCCAACAGGGCAATCGTTATGGGTGAAATTCATATTTGTAACCATGGTAGCTACCATTTGATTATCCATATAAATATTGTATCCGCTAACATTTTCCATAAATGGCTCCGGTTCCTGCCACGATATAGTTACGCTGTTTCCTGAAACGGAAGCCGCAACATTTTGTGGAGGAGGCAGGTACATTGCTTCACCAAAGCTAACTGTGTAATCTTCGGTTTCGCCATAGCTAAAGCCGGAACACGGATCATCAGAAGGATTCTGCCAGTTGGCACGGATTCTCATGCGTTTTTCGCCTGAATATTCACCTTGTGGTACTGTAAACGACGTGGTGTAAACGGTTCCGGAATTGGACATTGCGAAATTTTGTATCAAAAGCTCGTCAGCTTCGAATTCTTTATTATCGTTCAAGTCGATCCATAATGAAGCTTGTTGGTTACTGTAACCGGTTTTCCACTGTACTTCATAGCTTTGGCCGGCTTCCAGCTCAGCTACCATAGCTGTGAAATCTCCATAACCTTCAGGCGAGCAATCACTGTTCATATTGTCGATTTGCTCCAGTGAAAAGCCGGTAAATCCGTCACCAAAGGAGCAGTTGGCTGTGGGGTAGCAATAATCGGGGAATAGAAGGCTGATAACATCGGATTGGGAAATGCCCATGTCAGCATCCATAGCTATGTTCAAATCGGCAACATATCCTGCCGGCACATTCTGGCTTGCTGAAACCATGAATGTTGCTTCTCCGGTGCTGCCCGGTGTTAGTGTTCCGATGGATTGTGGCGTAAAGGTGAGCGAGGAGACGAAAGGATCGCTGCTTGTTAGCAAAGCCATCACATTGTACGCTTCCGATGAGCCTGCGTTTTCGATGGTTACGATCATTGGAGCTGTTTCGCCCGGATCGAGTAATCCATTATTATTGCCGCCGGCATCATCGATTACAAAGTTTTCGTATTTGAGACTTGGAGCATGCGCTGTTACCGATACATAGCTTTCCCAAACATCTGATCCGTCGGTTGAATTGAGTTGGAAAGTAACTACATGTTCGTCGGGGATATCCTGAGCGGCTTCAAATGCAAATGCATTGGCCACAGTAACGGTTGCATCGGGGCCAACGTTGCCAAAAAATTCCGTATTGTCGCTGATGGTGACGAAAGGATCATCGCTCGAAATGGTTACCGTTACATTAGTTGCAGATGCTACGCCAACATTTTTAACGGTCATATCCATGGTTACGCTTTCGCCGTAATCGAGCATTCCGTTGTTATTGCCGGCAGCATCGTTGATTTCATAATCATGGCCAACAACATAGGGGCCGGTTGGTGGAATAACTTCCACATTTTCCTGATAACGGA
>JAGYLT010000252.1 GCA_018400545.1 Bacteroidales bacterium | reverse complement strand
AGTCGGCACCGTTGCCGCCTGCTTCAAAGTCGATCGGGACGTTTTGAGCAAATGTGAATGATGCGGTCAGCATCAAAAAAAGAAAAAAAACATTTTTCATAAAGAATTAGGTTTAGTTAATAATTATTGAATTAGTAAACAGGGTAAAAAATACTCTGTCTATTTTATAAGTTTACTTGTTTTCATGCTTAAAATAAGCACGGATAAGTCCAGATTGCTGTATATGCGAGAAACCTAAAAAAATATCAACCGGCTCTTTTATAGACCCTCGCATAATCCATTTCCATCTTTTGCGGGAAAATGGAGTTGTCGTTGTCCTGCGATCCTCCCCAGTCGCCGTCAACTGCTACATTCAATATTAAGAAAACAGGCTGATTGAATGGCCAGTTTTCAGTCGGGATGAAGTTAAGGAACCCGGTGCTTAATCATTTTCCACCAGTTCTGCCATAATAATCAGCTTGCCATCAGCAATCTCCAGATTATCACCTTCGGCAAATTCCTGCAATTCATTATTCCCCTGGTCTGTTGACCCACCGTTAAATGACCAGGAATCCGGGTTCAGTGCGCTTCAATTAAAATCATTTGATTATTTTATCTAATAACCATCCGGACATTCCGGAAAGGTAAATTCTATGGCTTCGGTGGTCATGATGTAATAGGCATTTCCGGGTTTGAGGATTTGTATTGTATTGATCCCTTTTTCAGGCCAGAAAACATCTCCACCTGCAACATCTTTTACAGCCATTACCTGAGGATATGCTGCAAACAAATCTGCAACATTCACCTCGCAACCAACCGTTACCGGCACAACCGACCATCCGGCCGGTATTGAAATCGTACTGGAAGCATTATCCATTCCGGAGAATAACACTTCGGCATCATTCAGCATCTTGATTATGTATCCTGCCTGTGAATTCCAGTTGACAATGGTATTGATGCCCTGAGACGGGAAATAAATACCGTTGTCGCCAACGATGATCTCGATGTTATCGGCCGCCGGGCCAAAAATTGTTTCGATAGATGCATCTTCAGGAACCACATAGCTTGATATACCACTCCATCCTGCCGTCAGGTTCACATATTGCTCTACGGCACCGGGCTCAACAGTAATATAGTTTTCTTTGATCTCTTCATCACTTCCCGTAAAAGGATTTGACGCAAAAAGCTTTACCGTGTATGTTCCGGCATTTGTATAGGTATGTACCGGATTTTCTACAGTTGCATCAATGGTACCGTCATTATCAAAATCCCACTGCCAGGTAGTTGCAGCAAAATTTGCTTCAGCGGTAAATTGCACATCAAGTGGTGCCGCACCTGTTAGCGGTTCGGCCGAGAAATCTATACGGGGACCACCGTCAAGCAATACCAGGTCGTCAAAATAAAACTGCCCCGGTTCCAAATGGTTCTCTCCTCCAAGCTGTACCACAATCTGGTCGTAGTTTACGCTATCAGCCACAGCACTGAAATCGAATACCAATGTTTGCCATGTATCATAAGCATTTACCGGCATGAGCACTTCTGTTTGCGTAAGGTAGGCATTGGCGCCTAACAAACTATTCTGAAGCTTAATTGCTGCGGTATCCGTGAGTGGTCCGCCATAATTATTTGAAGAGGGGAAATACACCCTGAGTTCAAATTCATGGCGTTCGGTAAGATCCATCCGATGATCCAGAAGCACCCGGGCATTGGTGTAGAGGAAATCACCTGAGCGATTGTAATCGGCCACATGATTATCAGGGTTCACAGGATCCACGATTATACTAAGATCTTCCAGATCATCGCCGTCCTGAAATTGCCAGTCGTCGATGGTTGCAAATCCGTCATCTTCAAAGTTATCCTGAACATCAAGCGCCAGGTAAGGTTTTGGCCCTATAATTTCGCACACGGCATCAAAAGGAACAATAATATCGACGGGACTGAGCTGCCAGTTGCCCGCAAAAGACTCCTTGCTCCAAAGCACGTTAAGCTCTATGTCTTCAGGAGGTGTCCCTGCCCAGGTTAGTGTACGGCTGATAATTCCGGGAACCGATGTGTTTTCCTCCGATATAAGAGCCCCACTTCCTCCTGCAACCAAAAGATAATCCACAGGATCGCTATTGGCCGATTCGATCATCACAATCATCGTGTTAGTTCCCGTATTGGCAATGGTAAGGTTGATGGCAGACGCTGTTACGCCAGGATCGCCAAGATGATATACCAGGGTTTCGCAATAATCGGATAACGGAACTTCTCCTTCAACCGAAAAATCTATGGTATAAGTCTGCGTAACACTGCCATTACCGGCAGTAACTATCACTTCTGTGGTGCCGGGCAGCGATTGAGCAGGAATTATTTCCAATGTTGCCTGTGGATCATTGGCAGTTGCAGTAACCACAGGCACCTCTGTTGTACCTTCGGGCAGTTCCACTGAATAATTTAAAATTGCGGGGGAAAAGCCTGAAACAGTGGTTCCGTCAACCTGTAAGTCACTTAATGTAACATCGCCCTGAGGATTAAAAGTAATGTTATCAAAGTAGATGATATTGTCCTGGGTTCTATCATCGAAATCAGGAAAAATCACAATTTGATCGAGCATGCCCAGTTCAGGATCGGGGGGGTTAATAAATCCTGAAAAGTCGAACGTAAGCTCCTCCCACTGGTTAACCAGGGTGTTGGAAACTTTCAGCTCGCCTTCAGACCAGCCACTGGAAGCCACCAGTTTGATACCTACGTCGCTGATGACAGACTTCCACACCATGATTTTGATGAGGTTATTGGTTTCATCCAAAACAAAGGAACCTAAGTCGTCTTCACCGTGCGCTGATTCTACACCAGCAAATGGCTGGCCGGCCTGCAGTGCAGTAAATTTTGCAACAGTTGGAGTAGTGTTGGCACCAGAAGCATCGGGATTAGGTATTATCTCTAATGATGGATTGGACGAATTTTCGAATACCGTCCAGGTCCAGTTTGCACCCTGGCCACCCGGCTCATAATCAACAGGAGCATTTTGGGCTAACAGGCCTGAGGCACATAACAAGATGATTGATAGTAAAAAGTTTTTCATATGAACTGTCTGTTTATCAGATTAACAATAAAAATTAAGTTAGGTTTTTAAGCAATGAAAAACCGGCAGGTAAATGCTTACCTTGCCGGTTTTATATGTTATCTTTTGATAAGTTTTGTGGTATAGATATTACCTTCATTATCATTTGCAATAATGGTATAAACGCCTTCAGGCAAGTCTTTCACGTGTATTTGCTGTGGAACATCATTCAATTGCATCACCTTTTGCCCGGTGATGTTAAAAATTTGAAAGGACGAAAGCTGTTCGTCGAAAGTAATCAAATCGGTTGCCGGATTCGGATAGACATTAAATTGCTGCTGCGCTGTTTCGCGGATGGAAATCGGTGCGTCGAGCAATTCAAAATCATCAAGGTGGAACTGTCCGGGGACAAAATGGCCTTCGCCACCAAACTGAACCACAACCTGGTCGTAATCATCCCGATCGGCTGCCTCGCTGAAATCAAATTCAAGGGTCAGCCATTCGTCGTAAGTGTCCACGGTAATTATCTCTTCTGTCTGGGTGGTCCATGCGTTGCCGCCGAGCAAACTGTTTTGCAGCTTAAGCGCGAGTGTCGGGGTAAGAAGGTCATCTGAATAATCATTTGATGACGGGAAATATGCACGTACTTCAAATACGTGCCTTTCGGTCAGATCCATCCTGTGATCGAGAATGAATTGTGCATTTGTCCATTCAAATGATCCTGAACGCACATAATCCAGAATGTGGTTTTCGGGATCGGTTGGATCTTCGATTATTGTAATTGGCCCAAGATCAGGATCCTGGAATTGCCATGAGGTAATGGTTCCCCATCCGTCATCTTCAAAATTATCCTGCACATCAACGGCAAGAAGTGGTTTGGGATCAGGAATATAAAACTCCACATCGTCCCAATAGTAAGTTTTTTCACCGGCAACTGCTCCGGCAGTGCCAAAGTTAAAGAAGATAGAGGCTTTATTATAGATATTGGAAAAATTAATGGGCTCAGTTCCCGGAGCCTCATTGGCAAAATCGAAAGTTATCGTTTCCCAGTCTTCAGCCACAGTTGTGTTGGTTTCGGTTTCAACACTTATTTCGGGTACGTAGGCCTGTTCAACCTTAAGGCGAATGGGTGTATTTGCATCAGGTGACCACACTCTAACGGTC
>JAGYLT010000251.1 GCA_018400545.1 Bacteroidales bacterium | reverse complement strand
GTTGCCTTGCCTGATGTAAAACTGGGCTTTACTTTTGCCGGGAAAGCCTCCGATCCTATCACACGGCGGTTTCCACCGGATACTTCCTCAAAAATAAACACCATGCCAGAGTTGTTTGCGTTCTTGGCAAATGCCAATACTTCGGCACTGGTGCCCGGGTACATGATCGTTGCCTTGTGAACAAAACTTTGGCCATCTACTTCGCCCTGATTCTCATCAACAATCTCATTGTTTTCCTCAGTGCTGTAAATTTTATGCCAATACTTACCATCTGCCATCCTAAAATCACCTTCCAGGGTAACTTCAGATGCTGCATCTGAGGGTGCTGAAGGTAACTCTGCCCATGTAGCTATTTCAGATGCAAGGGCGTAATAGCCAATTACTTTCACGCCTCCCATGTTTTCAGTACCATCAGCCCAGGTAAGGTCTGCGAAATTGAACATAAGCGCCCCGGTGGGTTTTGGCACTGCGGCAAGAGAGAGCATGGCAATTCCAATGCCCACAAATGGCATATTGGTTACGGATGCAAAGAGCATAGCTACCAGCATGGTAAACATAATGCCTGATAATATTCTGATACTTTTCATTCTATTTCTCCTTTCTTAATTTAATCCCGGCGTGATTATCAACGCAGGGATTAATGATGTTTTATGAAGTGTAGTCGCCCGAGTATGCAACTGCTGATGCTGCTTCATCGTTGACCATAAACATTTTCTGGTGCCAGTTGGCAACCCGTGTACCATATCCCGCCTGAATCCAAAACTGAACATCGTTGGGGTCGGTGTAAGGTCTCCTGACTTCAACAAAGGTTTGATCCTGCATCGAATCAAAACCAAAGTGTAAATTACCTGGCACAGTAAGGATAATCCTGCTGCCCCCCTGGTAAGGTGTGCGAACGATCGAACAACGGCCACTTGAACCATCGAGGATGGTGTTACCATAATTGTCGAGCGTTGGCTTGTATTTGTACTTGTCAAAATACTGGTCGTCATACTTGTCGGCCACATTGTAAGGCACAATCATCAGCGTTCTGGTCTGCTTTAAAAGCGGATGCGCTGACCGATACATGGCCAACAGTTTTTCGTAGGCATTATCGCTGGTGATGGCTCCTGTTTCAAAGTAGTTGTTTTCGGCTGATGCAATGCTTCCGTCAGCGATAGCATCATCAATGAGTTTGTTGTACCCGTCAAAACAGCCTTGCGGCGTCCGGTCGGTTACATCGCGGGTTGCGTGAAACAGTGCATCGAGAATGTCCTCGCTGAATGTGCGGATAATGCTGTTCAGCATAACCATCTGCCACGGGTGTGTTTTGCTTCTGTTTTTGCCAAGTAATACATCCGGCCCTACAATTATGTCTTTGTAATTCTGAATGTTGTCCTTCACGTTGGCATAAGCCAGGTAAATTTCGAGTGTTCTTTCTTCTGCTTTACCAACCTGGCTATCTTCAACAGTTCCCTTAACATACGGGCGGGCAATGCCTGCTGTACGTTGGAAATTTGTCATTACGTGCTTGTTCTGGATGCCCGGATACAGAGATATTCCAAGCTGACCAAGCACGGGGGCCATGGTTGCATAAGGCAGAAATTGCAAATCGCGCTGATAGCGGATTGCGGTTTCGGTTAATGAACTGATGTCGTTTGCTGCCATTTTATTCTACTTTTTAAATTAGTTTTCGGTTGCCCTACACGTCGTAGGCTTCTTTTACGTTTTGCACATTTTCCCAGAAGTCGGCACCTGGTTTGGTGGCCAGTTGCACACCATCGGTTTTGCCCGGGTCATTTTTAGGAGTAACCTTAGCCGTGGTGGCGCCTGGTTGTTGTTGCATTTGCTCGATAATTTCGCGCAATTGTGATATTTCTGCCATCATGGCTTCATTTACCTGTGGTTCAGGTTCAGGATCGGGCGTAGTGGGTGCCTGCTGTACGGGTTCAGGTTCGGGATCACTCCCTGCCGGTTCGGTTTCTGCGTGGTTTCCTGCGAAGGTTTCCAACGCCTCAATTTGTTCCTGATTCAGAAATACATTCCCATCTTCATCGGACTGCAAATCTGTATTCAGGATCCTGTTTAAGTGTTCTACATTCATATTTACATGCTTTTTTTGGGTTGCTATTGGTGTAAATTCAGTTTTTTCGTTCAAGAGATCGTTTATTGCGTTCAAAGCATCCTGCCTGGTACCCATACTGTCAACCATGCTACCCACCACATCATCAGAAAAGTAATCGGCACCTTTTAATTGGTCATCTTTTAACGAGGGTCTGAACGATCTGACAGAACTTTGAAAATCGTTGGCCAGGGGGTTTAATATTTTTTCCTTCAATTGGGAATAATCGCCTTCGAGTGCCTTCAGGTAGGTTTGGTTTTTTTCGGGGCTCAGGTCAGATATTACGCGGTGAAATTTAACGCCAAGTTTTTCAAGTGCCGGCCTTACATCTGTCATATCTGACATGGTGCCAACACTTCCTACCCGGCTTCTGGTTTCAGCAATCACTTTATCAGCAGCCGAAGCAATCCAGTATGCGGCACTGGCTGCCATCCCATCAACATGGGCAACCACGGGCTTACTTGTGTTTTTGATTATGTTACTCAGTTGCGATGTTCCATAAGCCTGCCCCCCCGGGCTATCAATACTGAGTAGTATTCCCTTTACATTCTGATCTTTATCGGCTTTTTGAATAATCTCACCAATGGTTTTCATCCCTACCGGCCCGCACATTTGATCGTTATTCATTAGCGGCCCGCTGATAGGTATATTCAATATGCTGTTTTCAGATAAGTTTGAAAATGCGGCAGATTGATTCGGGTATGTATTAACTTCTCCATTAGCGTAAACCTTCAATTCAAAAGGCTGAAAATCAAAGTTTACAGGATGGCCGTTTAGCATCATAGCCAAAGCAGGATAATAACTTTCGGCTACTTCCTGCGGAAGAAACCACGGCGAACGGATTAAAGCTGATACAAGCTGAAAATTCATATTGTAAAATTTTCAGCAACGTTATAACAGACTTTTCGATTAATTTAAGGCAAAAATTAATGTTATGTAACTAAAAATGCAGGGGTTAAATCCTGAATCCTTCCGAAAAACCATCAGAAAAACCACCTCCTGTTGCAGTTTCTGATAATGAAATAAAATATGGTTCCTCTTTAGTGATGGTATCAAATTTTATTTTTCGTTGGTTTCTGCCGCCGGAAATCTCAGGAACAATCATTTCAGAAATCATCCGTGTTGGTTCGTCCGGGGTGCCAAGTAATATTTTGTCGCCGTTGTTAGTGGTTACTACCAACACCAGGTCTTTTTGCTCAAAGTTGATGAACTGGATTGATTTTTCCCCGGTAATCTTTGGATTTACAACGGTAAGTGTGGATTGGTAATAAACACCGCTGTCATTTTCTTTTTGTGTTATTTTTAAACTTCCTGTGCCGACTGTGAAATAAAGTTCATTCCATGATGCGCCTACATTCAAATCTACATCGACAGCATGGTTATCATCCGGGTATGAAATTGACCTTACAAGGGCTGCATGAACAAACTCAAGTTTATTAAATCCGGAAACATTTTTGGTTTCAAATCCTGTTATTTCCATGGGACAAATTTTAGGTTTAAGTAATAAGTTATTTAACTAATATTAACATAATGTATTTTTTAATCTTGAATACCCCCGGTACAAACTTTCAATATTAATATCATCCTCCGTAATCATCAATTCTTGCAGAAACATATTTATCGCATTAGTACGGGTATGCCCGTGATACAATTTTTCTGTTATAAATTCATTGGCCATCATTTTATAGTATCTTTCAACAGAAATTCTAAACTCACGCTCTGAACAAGGAGACAAGTATCTTCGGTACATGATATGAGGTTTGTTTCCGTATGTTTTCTGCCAAGGTAGCATAATGTCGGCGTAATCTGTGGGGCGGTTTTGATCGGTTTCGATAAATCGCAACAGATCATAACGGTTTTTTGATACCAGCAATGGAAGCAGAAGGTTGGTGAAATGATGGCGTTTTGGAAAGATGATTGGTTCCGCTTTGTTGTCAGAAATATGGATCAGATATTTTTTTATGTACGGTTTAACATGCACCCGTACAGTTATGTTTGATGCCATTCCAGGTTTTTATCAAAAAAAACCGGTGGCGGCGGGGCAAATATAAAAAAATGTTAAGCGTACTTAACATTTTTGATTTGAATAATTATTA
>JAGYLT010000250.1 GCA_018400545.1 Bacteroidales bacterium | reverse complement strand
CATAACAAAAATAATTAATTCTCTCGAACTTAAAATCTACAGCGTACCGACTTATATCACAGATTCTTTAGCAAAGCTCGGACGGCGTAATTAAAAAAATGGTAAATGCTACGGCCCACCGATAATTTTTCAATCCTCCGGTAAACCATCCAAGTATAACGCATAGCCGAAAGCTTGTTGCTGGAAACGGATCCCGACCTTTTTCGTAGACAGGCAATCGGTTTGTTTACTGCATAAGCCTTACCCCCGATCCGTAAAATCTTTAACCACAGCGCGTAATCCTGGCGTTTCAAAATATCCGGCATCATGACCTTCCCTACCCTCGCCGTGTCATAAACCGCAGTTACGGTAGCAATTACGGTAGCATTCAAGAGGCCGTAATAGTCGATCGATTCAGGCACAAATACAATTTTATTCTTATTACGCTTCTTTTCATCTATTTTTTCATATGCCGAATAAACCAACGGAGCGCCAGTTCGTTTAAAAAGCTCCAGTTGAAGATCCAGTTTGTTTCGATGCCAGAAATCGTCACTATCAAGAAAAGCGATATAGCGCCCGGCGGCAACCCTTATAGCCGCGTTCCTGGCCACGGCCGGACCCGAATGTTTATCGAGTTCCATCACCCTGATTCGGCTGTCTTGACCAGCAAATCCCATGCAAACCTCGACCGAATTATCTGTTGAACAATCATCAACTATAATCATCTCCCAGTCAGTAAAATTCTGTTCCAACACTGATTTGATGGCATCTGAAACAAAATTTTCGGAATTATAAACTGGAGTGATTACAGACACGACTGGATGTTTTTTTTCTGGCATGAGAATCGTGATTCCGAATTAAATATTTTCATTAGTTACATTTATGAATTATATTATTCATTTAATTGAGAACTTTTATTTTTAAAACATTTTTTTAAAAATGCTAAAGTTTTTCGAGAAGAATTCATATGCTCAAACTGAAGTACACTTTTTCTGGCATTTTTGGACAAGCAATGGTGCAATGATTCATCATCGCACAGTCTGTTGATGTGCCTTAAAAGGCCGTCCACGTCGCAGGGTGCGCCGATCAATGCGTTTTCCTTATGCCGGGCGAACAGGGAGATTCCTCCACTGTCCGTTATCACGCAGGGGCAACCGCACGCCATGGCTTCGGCAATGGTCCGGCCGAAACCATGAAAATTTGAAAATTCGGCAAACAAATACGCCCGGGAATATAAATCCGGTAAATCGCTGTTATTCACAACACCATGGTTGACAACCGGAACATCAAATTCCTGCTCTTCAAGCGCGTGATCATCACATCCAAAAACATGAATTTCTATATCCCCTCGCATTGAATGCAGCTTTTTCAACACGCGCACCGCCGTTTCAAATCCTCTCTGAGAAGTCTGTGGACGCAATAATGTCAGGATTTTTTTCGGGGAATTCCTTGCGTCTGATATATCCCTGGGGTAAAACAAATCCAGATCGAGTGCCGGCGACACTTGGGTTATGTTGCCTCCCGCCGACCTGACTTTTTCGCAAATCCAGGGTGTTTTAGCAAAAGCATATGGGTTGAGATGGTAGGTTCTTTTAATTTGTTCCCGTATTATGAATTCCTCCGGCGGATAGAAATCGACTTCATAATCCTGGACAAAATAAAACGGCAAAAAATTTCGATGCCTGGCAAAAATCGCAGCCATATAATAGACAGTGGTCCAAAGGGTGGCCACCACGGCGTCAGCAGGTGGAAAATGATCAATTAGTTTATCGTGATCAGCAAAATAAATGGGCCGAGTCAGCAGTCCCGGGAATTCATGATAGTTCTTGGTAGTCAGCACCACCACTTTCACATCCAGTCCCAAACGGATTAAATCATTAACGAGCATTATCACGGATAAAATCCCGCCGTAAGGTTCCATCTGTTGAACTAAAAACACAATCCGACGCAACTCCTTCCCGTTTTCTCGCCAAAGAGGTGGTTCACAACCAAAGGTGCCGAAATGCTCCTTAAAATCATTTATTACAGTATCCGGAGCCACAATGGGGAGCATTTGCAAAATATTTTCAGCCCTTTGTGATGAAACATCAACTGGTTCACGCCAATGTGGAAGGAGCAGAGACTTGTGCTGCCGGCGCAGTTTTCCCAGTGGATTACGCGCCAAAAAAGCCGTATAGGTACGTTGATGATAGCAGGCCCACCTATCATCAAAAATTTTCCGGTTGTGGCGATACCGCTCACCCCGTTGTCCTTTAAATGTAACCATACCTTCGTGAAAAATAAATGTATCGTCGCAGCACACGGTGCGCCAACCATTGGCCATGGCCCGCATGGAGTAATCGGATTCCTCGCAATAGCCGGCTCCGTAACCCGGATCAAAGCCGCCCAAGGTTTCATACACCAAGCGTCGAATGTAAAAACACCATCCTTCCGGCGTCACCACGTCGGGGTATTGCGGCACAGCTATTTTTTCTATATTTTCTGCGGTTTCAAATATGGTCTCTCCAGGATTAGGCCGGATCCACAAATGGGAAGAACGGGTAGACAGCGGCGAGATGACACCGATCGCAGGATCGCTTTCTGCACACCTCACTAATTTTTTAAGCCAGTGTGGTGATACAATAGTGTCACTGTTGAGAAGCACGATGTCCCCACTTTCAGTGGCATTCATGCCGACATTGACACTGCCCACAAATCCCATGTTTGCTGCATTGCGCAGATAGGTATAATTTTCCCGGGCCGCTGCGAATTCCTTCAAATAAGCTGCTGTGTAAGTATCCGAAGCATCATCAACAAGGAATACCCGGTAGGGAAAATCGGTAAACGCTTCAATGCTTTCAAGGCAATTTCGAACAGCGCTTATCTCATTAAATATGGGCACGACAATATTACACGTTGAGCCTTTACAGCGTTTTTCAAACCCAGCATTTCGATACGATAGCCACCGTTCCGCCAACCGTTCAAAATCATCCGCCCCATGATGAATGCTGAATTCCCGGGCGGTACAAATGGCATTTTCAGAAAGCGTGTTCCGCAGTTCCTCATTCCTGATCAGACGTTCTAAAGCATGCACATGAGCATGGATATCCCCTGGAGGTGCAATCAGCGCATTTATCTCATTTTTCGCATATTCAGATACACCGCCGGAATCGGACAGAACACAGGCGCAGCCGCATGCCATGGCTTCCAATCCTGTGAGGCCGAACCCCTGAAAAAGCGATGCATCAATATAAATGTGCGCCGATGCATAATATTTTCTTAACAGGTCGGGACGAACGACGCCCAGATTGCGATAAGGAAAAACCATGTTAAAAGGGTTCAGATCGTCTGTCCCATACAAAAAAATTTCGATGTCCGGATTTCTTTCATAAAACATGGTCAGTATCCTGACAAGATCACTGAACCCCCTGCGAGGAGTTTGTGGCCTGGCCATGGCGATAATCCTGACAGGCTTAGCCGGGCGGGAATCATCCAGCGGCGGATAAAACAGCTCCTGAACATGTCCGATTCGAATTTTTTCTATAGCGTGGTCAGCCTTGTTGAGAAAAGAACGGATTTTACCGGCGATCCAGTCCGAAGTCGTTATATGCAGAAAATCGAAACTGTAACTTTCTGCGGCTTGTTCATAGTTTTGACGGATCTTGGAGCTGGCAGATTTATCTTGGTGATCATAAAACATCACCTCGAAGTCTTGAATAAAATAAAATGGCTTGAATGTATTATTTTTCTCCGCTGTGCGACGCACCATGTCTGCTGTTTTCCAGTAAGTAGCCATCAAAAAACTGTGAGGCCCCAAACGATTAGAGATTTCTTCGGGATCATTGGTAGAATGAGGTTGGAAAAGTAAATCAGACTTTTCTACACTATTATTTTTATGGTTAGATAAAACTCCAATAACATTCCATCCTTTTAAAATCAAGTCATTACAAAGTTCTGTCAGCACCAACACTCCGCCGTTGAAATTGAACCCCTGAAAAAAAACTGCCACCGTGCGATCCGGCATCAAGTTGATATCTGATGATGCGTAGTTTTGGAGGGATTTCAGGGCGCTTTTATCATGAACATTCATAGCCTCCCCGCAACGCGATACATTTTCCGACGATCCAGAAGGAGAAGAAACATAATCTGTTTCGGCTGTATCTGGTGACGGATGGACATACACAAATGTATCATCAGCAAGAATGCATAATTTGTCAGCGTTTTTCAGTTTGGCCACGTAGTCGGATAAATAAGCCCCT
>JAGYLT010000025.1 GCA_018400545.1 Bacteroidales bacterium | reverse complement strand
GGACCTGCCAGTGGATTTCTGAACAGGGTTTGCATCATCAACCCACTAACTCCCAGTGATGCTCCGGCCAACAGGGCTGTAACCGCTTGAGGCAGCCTCGTATTAAGAATGATGCCTTCCCAGGCGGCATTGCCGGTACTATGCCCCATAAGAATTTCCAAAACCTCCTGCCAGGGAATGCTGACTGAACCCAGCATGATATTGAAAATAAAAAGTAGCAGGATAAGGATTCCTATCAGCAAAAACCGCAACCCAAGCAACTTTCGTTGCATCATGTATGTGGCTGAAATGGTTTTCATTTTATGAATTCGTAATACACATTTTCATGATCCGGGAGCAATTCAGGATGAAAAATATGAATGTAATCTGCCAGAATAATTTGTGGCTCCAGGAATCCTTTTTCAAAAAACGGCTTTTTAAGAGTATTGCAGATGATCACTTTCTTTTGTTTGAAAGCGTCAAAATCAGTATATCGGGCATCTTCTTCCGAAAGGTCCTGATAGGAATATTCCGATTCTGAATACACCAGAAACCGCCAGTAATCCGCTTGCATTCCCCGTTCGTAAACTGTCTCAAAATCAAGCATTATACCGCCTGTACTTAAATCATCACTCCAAAGGTAATCTGCACCGGCGTCCGAAAGAAATTGCGCTTCATAACTTCGCCCTCCTGACAGATTCCAGAATCCGCCATATTGTTTTCCTGTTAAAACAGTTGGTCGGTTTGAAACCGTTGAAGCCATTTGTTTTAGTTGATTATACTGCTTTGCAATTGAGTCAAACATTTGTATTGAAAGTTCTTCCTTTCCGGTCAACAGGCCTGTAAATTTAATCCATTCAGCCCTACCAAGGGGGTGCGGCTCCAGATATTCCCCGAATGGAACAACCGTTAAACCTGCATTAATGAGCGGTTGAAAATTTTGCCCTTTTTGCGGGGAAACTAAAATCAGGTCGGGTGAAAGATTTATCAGCTCTTCCAGTTTAAACTGTTCGCCAATCCCAATCTCGCTTACTTTACCGTTTGATATTAAATCTCTGAAATCCTGTGAAACAAAGTAATCAGCATCACTCACGCCAACCACTGCATCTATTTCATCCAGTGCATCCAAATACGACAATTGTGAGGCCGACATGCAAACGATGCGTTTTGCCGGAACCTCGATTACTTCACCATCCGGAACCTCAAAATCATCCCTTCCTTTAGGCAAAAGATAAAGTTTTTGGGCCGGAAACGCACTGTCCCATGGATTAAACAATTCTACACGATTAACATGACCATTTTCTGTTACCCGAAAACCGCCGGCAATTTGCGGACTGGATAATGAAGCTGTAGAAAAACTGACATCCCCGTCCGTTTTTTCTTTATCAGCGCCTGAACAGGCGTAAATAAAAATCGGAATGAAGAGTATAAACAATGGTTTTAATTTCATGTGATGGATGGATATATTTTCAGATCATCAGCGAGCATGCAAAGCATCAGTCGAATAGCTCTTCATCGCGTTCCAGCAGCAGGATTGAATGTTGCGGAACAATGAAACATTTTTCGCCGTGAAACATCACCTCTACGGCGCCTTTTTGCATGAATATGGCCAAATCGCCAACCTTAGCCTGCAAGGGAATGTATTTGGTTTTTTCTTCCGGGTTTTTCCAGGGTTCATCCATGTCGTCACCCGGTAGCGGAATGGGATAGCCCGGGCCGGCCTTTACAACATAACCGCTCTGTACGTCCTCTTTTTCTTTGTAACCTGGCGGCAGATAGAGTCCGCCTCTCGATTTGTTGGATTGGGTCTTGGGTTTTATCAAAACCCGGTCGCCCACCACAATTAAATTTCTGATCTTAGTTTCATCCATGTTGAAAAAAAGGTTTTCTGAATTGATTTGAGCAAACAAAATTACACAATCTGCGCTGAACCGCTCATGTATTTAATCTGATGTTCCTGACAATGTAGCCGCAAAAAGTAACGTTTTACAATACCCGCAAACATTTCGGGAATAAGTTCTAATTTTGTCAGAAATATTTCATCCATGCAAATTGTATTTTTCAAACGGCCAAAACCACGGCAATTCGATTACAAACCAAGGTATTACGATGAAGAAAAGGAACGCCGGGAGGAGCGGCGTAAGGCATTTGCAGATGCTGAGCAAGGCGCTCCCGTAAACATCAAAAGGGATATCGACATCAGGTGGAGAAGAGCTGACAGACGCAACCGCCATAAGTCCAAAAGCATCAACCTGCTGGTTTACCTTGTGATTGTTGCCCTGCTGGTTTATTTTGTATTTTTTGTTTAATATCGAAGTTGAAGCGAGCCATTTATGCCTGATATTATTCATCTCTTACCGGATGCGGTAGCCAACCAGATTGCAGCAGGAGAAGTGATTCAACGTCCGGCATCGGCGGTCAAGGAATTGCTTGAGAATGCCATCGATGCCGGTTCCACTCAAGTTGATCTCGTGATTAAAGATGCAGGCAAAACCCTGATCCAGGTCACGGATAACGGTTGCGGATTATCGGCCACCGACGCCAGGATGGCTTTTGAACGTCATGCCACTTCCAAGATTCAATCGGTGAACGACCTGTTTAAGATACGCACGATGGGATTTCGCGGTGAAGCCCTGGCTTCCATTGCAGCCATTGCCCAGGTTGAACTAAAATCGAGAATGACAGAGGAAGAGTTGGGTACCTGCCTGAAAATCGAAGGGTCGGAAGTGAAAGAACAGGAATTTTGCCAGTGCTCTGCCGGAACAACCATCATGGTGAAAAATTTGTTTTTCAACGTGCCTGCCCGCCGAAAATTTCTGAAATCAAACAATGTAGAACTCAGACATATCCTTGAGGAATTTCAACGCGTGGCCCTCGCCCATCAGGATTTGACTTTTAGCCTTTTTAACAATGGCAAACCGGTTTTCCAGCTTAGGCCGGGCTCGCTCAAAGAGCGCATTGTGGCAATTTTCGGGCAGCAGTTCAAAAAACGACTGATCCCGGTTGATCAAAAGCTGGAAAAAATGAATATCAATGGTTTTGTGGGCAAACCGGAATTTGCCAAGAAAATAAGGGGTGAACAATATTTTTTCGTGAACAAACGATTTATGAAGCATGCCTATCTGAATCACGCCGTTGACAATGCTTTCGATCAGCTTCTTCCCGAAAAGGCCTATCCGGCATATTTCATTTTTATCGATATCGAACCCGAAGAAATCGACATCAACATCCATCCCACCAAAACCGAAATTAAATTTCAGGACGAAAAAACGATGTATGCCGTTTTAAGATCGGCGGTGAAGGCTGCACTGGGGAAATTCAGCGTTACCCCGAGCCTGGATTTCAACAAGGACCCTTCCCTTGACTTTACCATGCCTTCGAAGGATACGCCCATCCGCCAGCCAAAGCTCAACCTGAATCCGGACTATAACCCATTTGAAAGCCAGGGAAAAACACAGGACTACAGAACCAAAAGAAATCAGGAAAACTGGGAAAAGTTGTATCCGGAAGAACATGAATCACAACAATCATTTCAGCGCTCCACACCTCCCGAAACCCGAAATACAGGCCAAATAGAATTTGAGGCCGTAAACGAAGAAACATCAACCGACTCTTTTTTCCAGCTTCACAATGCATACATTCTTTCACAGGTAAAATCGGGACTGATGGTGATAGACCAGCAAAATGCCCATGAAAGAATTTTGTATGAAAGATATCTGAATTTGCTGGGCAAGCGCCAGGCACTGTCGCAGCAGGAATTGTTTCCGGTAAAAATAGCACTGCCTCCGGCCGAGGCTGAACTGCTGGGCGAAATTGCCGGTGAGCTCAACCTGTTGGGATTTGACATTAAACCGGATCCAAAAAAGAATTTTCAATATGTTGTGCATGGAACCCCATCAGGCATGAAGCAGCAAAACGTGACAGCGTTGATTGAGGGCATCATCGAAAATTACAGGACAAACATGCTGGAGTTGAACCTGGATAAAAAATATAATTTAGCGCGCTCGCTGGCAAAAAATATGTCGATAAAGCGTGGACGTCAATTACAACAACTGGAAATGAAAAGCATCCTGGAGTCGTTGTTTGCCTGTCAGGTGCCTGAAGTTTCAATTGACGGAGAACCGGTCATAAAAATTATACCGCTTCAAATGCTGATGTATTTTGAAAGGCCGGAAACTGAACAAAACAGCCAAACCAAAAGTTAACATCCGAAAAATAAGCAATGAGTTATCAACAACAATATTCACCCCAGGGATTTTCATTTTTGCCGCCGGTAGTTAAAAATCTGCTAATCATCAATGGTTTGATGTTTCTGGCGACCTTCGCGCTGGCCAATATGGGCTTTGATCTGGTGGATTACCTTGGCCTGCATTACTTTTCGTCAGAGCAGTTTAATGTGGCGCAACTTTTAACACACATGTTTATGCATGGTGGTTTCCATCATATTCTCTTCAATATGTTTGCCTTGTGGATGTTTGGCTACATGCTCGAAAATGTGTGGGGTTCGAAACGTTTTCTGCAATATTACATTTACACCGGCATTGGTGCTGCTTTAATTCAGTTGTTGGTGACATATCTGCGGATAAAATCACTGGAGGCCAGCATGGATCCGGAAATGGTGAACACGGTTTACCGGGAAGGCCTGGAAGCTTTGCAGCAGGGAAAAAATTATGTGAACGAAAATATGGCAACCCTGAACGGCCTGGTAAACGCACCCATGATTGGCGCTTCAGGAGCTGTGTTTGGCATTTTGCTGGCATTTGGCATGATGTTCCCAAATACCATGCTCTATCTGTATTTCCTGTTTCCCATTAAAGCAAAGTACTTTGTAATTGGTTTTGGTTTAATAGAGCTCATTTTTGGAATCGCCAACCGACCGGGTGACAATGTTGCACGTTTTGCCCACCTTGGCGGGATGATTGTTGGGTTCCTGCTTATCAAATATTGGAAACGAAGAGGCGTTTATTAGCATGATGTATTCCAGGCAAAATCCACTCGACGATATCAAACAGTTTTTCAGTAAGTCTTCGCTGCTGAAAAAGCTAATGATCATCAATATTGCAGTTTTTATCCTCATCAACATTGTCAACCTTTTTTTCTGGTTGTTTCAAATCTCCAACAATCCGCAGGGATTGCCGGGAGTTTCTTATCTGGCATATTATCTTTCGGTACCTTCAAATATTGAAGCCCTGCTGACCAGGCCTTGGACAATCTTCACCTACATGTTTTTGCACGAAGATTTCCTGCACATCCTCTTCAATATGATCGTGCTTTATTTTGGCGGCCGGATTTTTATGGAGTATCTGCCTGAACGTAAATTATTGAGCACATATATTTTGGGTGGATTAACCGGTGCATTTTTCTATATCGCTGCATTTAATTTCTTCCCGGTTTTTAGTGAATCTCTGGATTATTCTGTGGCGCTGGGGGCTTCGGCGTCGGTACTGGCAATCCTGATTGCAGTGGCAACTTATGTTCCTGAATATTCCGTTGTTTTGTTTTTATTCGGACGTGTTAAACTCAAATATCTGGCACTGGTTATCATTGCAATCGATGTCCTGAGTATTATGGGTGGAAATTCAGGTGGTCACATTGCCCACCTTGGCGGTGCCTTTTGGGGGTTTATCTACATCTATTTTATGAAGCGCGGAAAAGACCTCACCTTAAACCTGAGAACCATGAATTTTAGAAAGTTTTTTAAATTTTTCACCAAACCCAAAAAGCAGTCCACATACCGGTCAAACTTCGACAAGGGCCGTCCCATGACCGATGAAGAATACAATGCACGTAAAAATGTGGACCAGGCACAAATCGACCGGATACTGGAGAAAATCTCAAGATCAGGCTACAGCAGCCTCACCAAAGAAGAAAAAGCGATGTTGTTCCAGTCGAGCAAAAAACATAATTAAGACCTATCTATTATGGCCGGGCGAAACCAAAAACGGAAAAACAGTTGGCCTACCAGGATCATTCTGCTGCTTAATATCCTGTTTGTTATTCCTCTGGTTATCGCGTATTTTTCGCCGGTGGTGCACCCCGACACCAGTATAATTCCAGCACTGTTTGCGTTGTTTTATCCCATCCTGATTATCGTTAACATGCTGTTTATGCTGTACTGGATTGTCAGGTTGCGGTTTTACTTCCTGATTTCATTGCTTGCCCTGGCCGGTGGATATAATTTGTTTTTCAGGGCTTTTGCTCTGAATAATGATGAAAAACCGGTTGGAAGCTACGATGATGCGTTGAAAATTGTTTCTTATAATGTGCGGCTTTTCGATCAGTACAAGTGGACCGGCGGACAGAATTATTTTACGCGCAATTCGGTTTTCGAATTTACCATTAGCCAGCAGGCCGATGTGGTTTGTTTTCAGGAATTTTTCCACGGTACCGAAAAGACTTTTCCTACAATCGGGCCATATGTGGAAATGAGTGAAACCAAAAACTACCATGTGGATTATGTGCTGGTGAAGGGTAATGATGAAAAACATTATGGCCTGGCCACATTTACCCGTTTTCCCATACTGAATAAAGGAAACATCCGGTTTGAAAACTCTTCGTCCAATTCAGGAATTTATACCGACATCCTGTTTAATGCGGATACAATAAGAATTTTCAATTTTCACCTCGAGTCGGTAAGGCTAAACCGGGCTGACCACCAGTTTGTTTCAGAGATTGTCGATCCCGGTGCGGCCGGCAATTCTTCAAGCTCAAAAGTCATTATCCGAAAAGTAAGTCAGGCAATTCAAAGGCGGGCAAAACAAGCCGAAAAAGTCAGTCGGATTATCAGCCAGTCACCTTATCCGGTCATTGTATGTGGCGATTTTAATGACACGCCGCTTTCCTATGCTTATCATACAATTTCAAATGGGCTCAGGGATGCATTTGTGGAAATTGGCAGTGGCGTTGGTGCAACCTATGCGGGTGGAATCCCGTTTCTTCGCATCGATTACATGCTGCACAGCGATGCCCTTGAAGCATTCAGGTTCGAAAAGCATCAGGTTACCCATTCCGATCATTATCCCATCTCCTGCTATTTCAAATTGAAAAAGTAGATATTTGTGGAATCATGTTTTTGTAACCACTTCAAAAATCAGATTTCAGGATGAACTACAACCTCACTTCCGAATATAAACCTACCGGTGATCAACCGGAAGCCATCAAACAGCTTGTTGAAGGATTGAAGCGCGATGATCCTGCCCAGGTATTACTGGGCGTTACCGGCTCGGGGAAAACCTTTACTATTGCCAATGTGGTGCAGGAAGTGGACCGTCCGGCGCTGGTGCTTAGCCACAATAAAACACTGGCAGCCCAGCTTTACGGCGAATTTAAGCAGTTTTTTCCGGATAATGCCGTGGAGTATTTTGTGTCGTATTACGATTATTACCAGCCTGAAGCTTACATCCCCGTTACCAATACCTATATTGAAAAAGACCTTTCGATTAACGATGAGATCGAAAAACTCCGGTTGAGCACATCCTCATCACTATTGTCGGGCCGCAGGGATGTGATTGTGGTTTCGTCGGTTTCGTGTATTTATGGAATTGGAAATCCGGATGACTTCACAAATAATGTTATACACCTGGAAACCGGTCAGTACTTGTCACGCGAAGCGTTTTTGTTCGATCTGGTAGGCAGCCTCTATTCCAGGAACGAGGTGGATTTCAGGCACGGTACATTTCGCATTAAGGGCGATGTAATAGATGTTTTTCCCGCTTATGCTGATTTTGCCTACCGGATTGTCCTGTGGGGCGATGAAATTGAAGAACTCCTGACTTTTGATCCCATCAGCGGCCGCGAAAAAGACAGTTACGAAAAAATCACCATTTATCCGGCCAACATTTTTGTTACCTCCAAGGACAAAATGAAATCGGCGCTCCTTGAAATTCAGCAGGACATGTTTAAGCAGGTGGAATATTTTAAAGATATCGGCAAACACATTGAAGCCAAACGGCTGGAGGATCGTGTGAACTATGATATGGAAATGATGCGTGAGTTGGGATACTGTTCGGGAATCGAAAATTACTCCCGGTATTTTGATGGTCGGAAACCGGGATCGCGCCCCTTTTGTCTGCTCGATTATTTTCCGGAAGATTATCTGCTGGTAATCGACGAGAGTCACGTTACGATTCCACAGATCAGGGCCATGTACGGCGGCGATCGCTCACGGAAACAAACCCTGGTGGAATACGGTTTCAGGTTGCCATCGGCCATGGACAACCGCCCGCTGAAATTTGATGAATTTGATGCCCTTACCGGGCAAACCATTTACGTAAGTGCCACTCCGGCTGAATTTGAACTGCAAAAAAGCGAGGGCGTAGTGGTTGAACAACTCATCCGCCCCACCGGCCTGCTGGATCCGGTGATTGAGGTGCGGCCCAGCCAAAACCAGATTGACGATTTGCTGGAGGAAATCGATCGGGTTATCCGGAATAATGAGCGGGTTTTGGTAACCACGCTCACCAAAAGGATGGCGGAAGAGCTTTATAAATACCTTACCCGTCTTGATATCAAATCACGATACATCCACTCTGATGTGGATACACTGGAACGTGTGGAGATTTTGCGCGATCTGCGCCTGGGCGATTTTGATGTGCTGGTTGGCGTAAACCTCCTTCGTGAGGGGCTTGATTTACCGGAAGTCTCGCTGGTTGCTATCCTGGATGCGGATAAGGAAGGCTTTTTGCGTTCTGAGCGTTCGCTCACCCAAACCGCCGGAAGGGCAGCACGAAACGTAAATTCGCTGGTGATCATGTATGCAGATGTTGTTACTGATTCGATGCAAAAAACCATCGATGAAACCAACCGCCGTCGCGAAAAGCAACTCAAATACAACGCTGAACACAACATCACCCCTACTCCACTGGTCAAATCCACCGACTCAATCATGGGGCAGACTTCTGTTGCCGGAAAGAAAGCCGAACAGGGAAAGGCCTACGTGGAGCAAACCGGGCAAAGTGTAGCCGCAGATCCTGTGGTGCAATACATGAATGCAGATCAGATTAAAAAGGCTATTCAAAAAACCAAAAAGAAAATGGATGAAGCCGTTAAAGAACTTGATTTTATTGAGGCAGCCCGTCTAAGAGATGAACTTTTCGGACTTGAAGATTTGCTGAAAAACGCGGAAGAATAAATTCCGGTTTCCCGCCTTTGCTAACCTTATTTGTTGAATACACGGACTAAACCAACCATCATAAACTAAAAAAAGCATTTTCTATTCAATATTTCCTTTTTCATTTTGCTTTGGTATCAAAAGATTGATAAATTTGTGTTTTATCTGGCTTAGGAGCAAAACCAGTAAAACGAAATAAAATTTTGCAGCCACAAAAAAAATGAGATCAAAATTCACGATGGAGGACACATAAAGATTATAGTTGCTGATATTATTTTCATCAGCCATAGCAGGCTTTGTAAATTTATCTATATTTGAAACAGAATACTTAACCAAACCATTTGACATGAAAAAGATTCTAGCCATTGATGATAACAAGAGTATGCGGACCATCATCAGTTCTGTGCTCAAGGAGGAATACGACGTTACAACCCAAAAAGACGGACAGGAGGCCTATTACTGGATGATTAAGGGAAGAAATATCCCGGATCTGATTATTTGCGACATTGAAATGCCAAATATGAGCGGTTATGAATTTCTTGAAATCATTCGCAACAGCGGCTTTTTTGGAGACATTCCTGTTATCATGCTCTCCGGTGTTGAAGAAACAAAAGAGCGAATCAGGTGCTACAATCTTAAAGCGCAGGATTTTTTAACCAAACCGTTTAATCCCAAGGAGCTCATTGCCTTAATAGAAAAAAACCTAAACCCAAAAATCAGGTGGCGTAACTTTGAGTTGAATGAAAGCGATAAATATCATTTCTTCAAGTTAGGTGCACTCCAGTTCATTCCGGAACCCTTTGACGTTGAAGAGGTGGAAAAACAGTTTAAAGAACGGTTTTCGGATTTAGAAAAACAGATGCAAGGATAGAGCTATGGAAAATTATGAACAAACACCACTAACGGTATTGTATATCGGAAGCAATCGTGAGCCAGTGCAGAGCCTGGAATCATCAGGCTTGTTTAATATTTTTCAAATAGACACCTCCATCGAGGCTGTTAACTATCTCCAAACCCATAAGGATGTTGAAGCGATCATTGCCGAAACCAAAATCTTTTTCAGTGATGGGTTCATGATAAAAAAATTACTGGACGAAAAAAACCTGATAAAAAACAGGCCGTATATTATTTTTTCAATGGTTGATGATCCGCTGATGATCGTAAAATCCCTGGCAGAAGGAGTTGATGATTATTACAGAGTACCGATCGATCCGGAAAGGGTTTACAATCGCATTGTTTATTATAAACAACATACCGATGAATTGAATATTTCCATTGTTGAAAAACAGGAATTTCACGATGATGCCAGAGAAGAATTTTACAAAACACCTTTTATAAAGCGATTATTCGATGTAACTTTTGCAGGATTGGCATTGCTGTTTTTATCTCCATTGATGCTTTTGGTAATCATTGCCATCAAGCTTGAATCGAAAGGCCCGTTTTATTATGTTTCAAAAAGGGTTGGTGCAAATTATAAAACCTTTGGGTTCCTTAAATTCCGGTCGATGCGTGTAAATGCAGATCAATTACTTTCGAAAGACGATCTGGCAAAGCTCAACCAGTATGCCAAGGAAACTATTGAAGAATGTCCGAAATGCGCTAAATTGCCTCCCGGAAAGTATTGTTCCGAAATTCAATACGAAGACAAGGAGCCGGTTTGCGAACACCTTAAAAAGTTAAGGAAGGATCTGAAAGCCACCTACATCAAATTAGAAAACGACCCCAGGATAACCAAAGTGGGGAAGTTCATCCGAAATACAAGCATCGACGAATTGCCCCAGTTGATCAATATCATCAAGGGAGATATGTCGATAGTCGGGAACCGTCCGTTGCCCGAATATGAAGCCGAACAATTGAGTACAGAGAAAAAAGGCGGTGAAAGACACAAACGATTCCTGGCCGCTGCTGGCTTAACGGGTCTTTGGCAGGTTGAACTCAGGGGCAAAGGTGGCGAAATGTCGGAAGAAGAACGTTTTGCACTGGATGCAAAATATGCAGAAAACAACTCGTTTTGGGGGGATATCAAATTAATTTTCAGAACAGTAAAAGTATTTATTCAAAGAGGAGATGTTTAAAAGTGCTTTTTTAAATACGGTTATTACTACATTCATTTTTCTGATGGTCTGGCCAATGATGCTGCCTGTTACGCTCCAGGCACAATTGGATGAAGGATCAGATGAGATTGAACTTGTATTCGATCCGCTGGTGGATAACATCCAGGATAAACTCCCACCCCTCGAGGTACTGATTGACTCGGCCATCGTAAATGCTCCCAAAATCAGAATGGAAGAAGCGGAAATCAGCCTGGCCAGATACCGGTTAATTGAGGCAAAAAGAACCTGGACAAGTAACTTCGGGTTTCAGTCGAGTTTTAATTATGGAAACCGTTATCAGTTTTCAACCAGTGAAACTGCGGGAGGATTCCCCACAGAATTTATCACTACCGGAAACCAAACCTACTTAAGTGTTGGGGTATATCTTAAGATGCCACTTTTTGCAATCATAAACAGAGGTAACGCAATAAACCTGAACAAGCGGGATATTGAAACACATATGATAAAGCGGGAACAGATGGTAAGGGAAACCAAGCAGGCGGTAATTTTTACATACCAGAACCTGCTCCTGCATCAGGATTTGCTTAAAGTAAAAAATGAAGCGCAGGTAACTTCAAGCATTCAGGTAAAAATGGCGGAAAAAGAATTCTTAAACGGGAAAATTTCCATCTCTGATTTGGCAAGACTTACCGAAACGCATTCAGCCAATCTTTACAGTTACAAGCAGGACCGGATGCTTTTTTACCGTCAGTACCTGCTTTTGGAACAACTTGTGGGAATGAAATTCAATTTACTTAATGAAATTTATTAGCGGATGAATATTATTCAACTCATTAATATTTTCAAGCGGCATATCCTGCTGCTCATGTTCGTTCCCATTTTCCTGGCTGTTATTGTTACCTATCTTACCAGAAACCCAACCTTAGAATACGAAACCGAAACCATCATTTACACCGGTATTGCATCCGGGCAAACCCTGGAGCAAAACGACCGGTTCGACCTGTTTGGATCGCGTATGGCATTCGACAACCTGATCAATGTCATAAAATCACGGGAAACACTTAGTGAAACAGCCATCCGGCTATTTGCCAAATGTCTTTCGCTTGACACTTATGACAAAGTAATTATTTCGAAGAATTCTTTTATTGAATTGCGCCAAAAGACACCGCAATTTATTAAGGACATGGTCATTAAGCCGGTTTTTGTTGAAGATTCTGTTGCCAGAGCGCAAGCCTATGAGCAAACTGTAAAAATTTTCACGGATTATTATAATGCATCCGATACCAATTATATCTACAATCTGCTTAATTACAAACACCGGTTTTTTAGCATTCGGGCAATATCGGGAATTAATGTAACACGGGTACAGAGCAGTGATTTGATTAAAATAAAATTCAAATCACAGGATCCGGGAATTGCAATGCAATCCTTAATCATTTTAACCCGGGTTTTTATTAAAAATTACCAGTCATTAAAAGAAAACCGAAGTGACGCTGTGGTCTCCTATTTTCAAAAACAAGTTGATGTTGCCCAGGAAAATTTGTCCATTGCCGAAGATAAATTGCTGGACTTCAATAAAGGAAACAAAATTATCAACTATTACGAGCAGAGTAAATCCATCGCGGTTCAAAAGGAAGATATTGAAGAGGCCATACAAATTGAAAAAATGAAGCTTGCCGGTGCTGAACAAGCATTGCAAAGACTTGAAAGTAAAATTGAAGTTCAGGGACAAATCCAGGGCATTTCGGATGATATACTCCAGAAACGCGACCGGTTGGTTGAAATAACTGAAAAGCTGACCATCAACGAAATTTATGACGAGCCCGACACGGTAAGTAAAAATAAAATTGAACGCCTGAAACTTGAGGCTGATCTGATTGAAATAGAGCTAAATCAGGACCTGAATCAACTTTATGCGTTTAACAATTCCATCGATGGATTGCCCATGGATGGACTTCTTCAGGAATGGTTGTCGAACCTGATAAAATATGCAGAGGCCAAAGCCGGGCTAACTGTGCTTTACAACCGGCAGGAAGATTTTAAAAAGAATTATGACCTTTTTGCCCCACTGGGTGCAACCATTAGCCGAATCGAAAGAGAAATTGACGTGGCAGAACGTGAGTACCTCTCATTACTCCATAGTCTGAATGAAGCAAAACTGAAGCAACAAAACGAACAACTGGCCTCCAACATAAAACCGCTCGATCCTCCTTTCTATCCGGTCAATGCCATTCCATCCAAACGAAAAATAATCATTGTAGCTGCGGCCATGTTTGGTTTTATTCTGGTGGCTGCCAGCATCCTCCTTACCGAATATTTTGACAATACCATTAAAAATATAAGAAGGGGCGAAAAGCTTACCGGCCTGAAAAGCATCGGCATTATGCCAAAAATTATCGGAAGGTACAGGAAGTATGACATGCCATTTATTACCACACGCCTCATTGAACTCCTGATTCAGGAAATTAAGTTTCACACAAAAACGGAAGAAGAATCAGTGGTATTATCCCAGAGTAAACTCATCATCCTGTTCAGCACAACCAACCAGGAAGGGAAATCGTTCCTGGCTGGAAAGGTGGTGGACAAAATGCGTGCAATGGGCGACAGGGTTTTGTTTATGGATTACCAGCATTTTGAAGATAAGCTTGAGGAAGAAAAATCGCAGGAAAAAGCAAAAAACCAAAATATTGGGAGTAAAATTCTGGGTTCAATAAAATTATCAGGACGAAAAGAAAAAAGCAGGGATATCCTGAGTGCGGTGGAAAATACGGATAATATCAAATATACCATCGATGACACTTTTCCTGAAAAGAATGATCTGTTCGACATGCTAACGGGGCAGGAGATAAACTCCTTTGACAATTTTAAATACGTCTTTCTGGAATTACCCGCCACACTGCATCATTTCTATCCCTCAGCAATTGTTGGTCAGAGTGATTTAAACATCATGGTTACCCGCTCAAACCGGGAATGGAAAGAAGCCGATTCTACATCGTTGGATATGTTTAGCCAGTTTTCGAAAACCAAACCCATGCTGCTGCTCAATGGAACCGACATCGAAGAAATTGAAGGTGTGCTGGGAATCCTTCCGAAACGCAGGAGCAAATTACGCAGGATGATAAAACAACTTCTCCGGTTTCAGTTCTACACCAAATCTTCAATCAGCTAATCCAAATGTGTTATGATTGGAAAAATCAAATCACTGCTAAAATCAAACGAATCCCTGTCATTGATAGGAAATATGTCAGTGGCTGTTTTTGGATTTTTTGGTTTTATGCTGCTGGCCAGGACCTTCACCAAGGAGCTTTTCGGAGAGTGGCTGCTATACCTTATTACAGCCGGGCTCATCGAAATGCTTCGCTTTGCCATCACAAGAGTTTCGATCATCCGGTT
>JAGYLT010000249.1 GCA_018400545.1 Bacteroidales bacterium | reverse complement strand
GGATTGCCGAAAAACCGGATTTTTTTTGATTTGCTCTGGGACAATTACTTTGAGCAATTCGGGCCGGTAAAACTGGGCTTTTATGGCAGACTGCATCTCTCCAACCAGGAGTTTTTCAGCAATTATACCGCAAGTTTACTTTCAGCCCCGGCTTTCGAGCCGATACCGGAAAGCAAAACCATTTTTTTACCCAATTACCGGTCGTTTAATTTTGGCGCCGCCGGATTAAAGGCAGTGTGGAAAATTACACGAAGTTTCGATTTAAGAGCCGAAGCTTATTTATATCAGCCTTATCGGCAAATTAACAGCAACAGCGATAATACGCCTTATTTCGGGGAGGAGTTTTCAAACCGCTACTGGATGGGAAGCAGTGCATTGGTTTACCATACTTTTTTTGGACCGATCAGCCTGTCAGTAAATTACTTCGACACCCCGGAGGAAAAGTTCTACGCTGTATTGAATATCGGTTTCTTGATATTTAATAAAAGGGCACTGGATTGATTTTTCAATATCTCGCCATTTCCCGATCGATTTCCTGCGCCCATTGATTAATGCCACCATCAAGATTTACCAGGTTCTTAAACCCAAAGTTTTCTTCAAGGTGCCTGATGAGAAAATAGCTTCGAATGCCGTGGTGGCAATAAACCACAATTGTAGTTTCACGCGGCAGTTCATCGGGTTGGCCGGCTGCCTGGTTCATAGGCAGAAAAGTTGATCCGGGTATTTGACAGATTTCCCTTTCGTTGGCTTCGCGTATGTCAAGCAGATGCAACGGAGTATCCGACTGCATCATTTCGTTGAGTTCGTAAACTGAGATAGACTTCATAAACAGATTTTTCAGGATTCAGCATCCACAATTTCTTTGAGCTCATCAGATTCAAAAATCATCTGGCCCGTTGGCGAACTATTGGCAATAATGAGCATCGATTTGGAAACAGCATCAACATGAATAGCTCTGTACTTTTTCCATTTCCCAAATAATAACGGATCAAATACTTTCATAAATACTTTCCCGGCTTCCTCGCCAAACCTGTGTTCTTTTCTTGGCCCCAAAAGCATGGACGGCCTTACAATTGTTTTTTGTGAAATATTCAGTTTCAAAACTGATTCTTCCATCCTGCCCTTGGTTCTCAGATAAAAATTGCGGGATTCAGCATTGGCACCGATGGATGAAACCACGAGGTAATGACTGATTTTTCTCTTTTCGCAAAGCTTACCAATAGCCACAGGTAAACCAAAATCAACCTTTTCGAATTGCTTTTTCGAGCCGGCCTTTTTGATGGTGGTGCCGAGGCAACAGAAAACATCATCACCGTTCAGGTGCTTCAACAAATCGCCAGGATTGGACAAATCGCTGATTATTTCTTTGTATTTTTCGTGGTCAACTGTTTGCTCACGGCGATTAACACAGACTACCTCACCATAATTCGGATGAGCCAGCAATTGCTTAACCAGCGCCTGCCCCACCAAACCGGTAGCTCCGAACACAATAGCTTTTTTAAGTTTCTTTCTTTGAAAAATCTTTTTTTCCATTTATCCTTTCCCAAAGTTGCGTAAATAATTCTCCGGAACCTTCAAACGATTTTTCAACTTCCTCAACCGAAACGATTCCGTTTTCAATCTTAACCAAATACTGAAACACATAAGTTCCTTCGCCGGTTTCCCAATTGTTAATCCTGCCGAAACGCAGGTCATTAATCAATAAACCATCCCTGTGATTTTCAACGATGTAATATCCCTTGGTAAATCTTAAAATCTTTTGAACGGGTTCATAATTTTCAAAAGGTTTTACCAGATGATGATTTTTGGGTATCCGCTCAAATGCAATGTTTTTATCCTCATCCAGATGAGAATAATAACCCGTTAAAAATGCATCCTCAGTTTCGATAACAGCCGACCACAAAAATTGATTCATCGGGGTTGGATTAGTTGCTATCCGTTCATAGGCCAGTTCCTGATCGCGGAGGCTCTGCTCAAACACGCGATTGATAATTTGCTTATTTGCCAGCGTAAACAGCATGTAGAAAGCACTGATCAAAATTCCGGTTCGATTGAGCATCCGCCTCGATCCGGCATCCCTTTTTTTGAACATCAACCAAATAGTCGTAACAAGCAAGGGTAGCGTAAACAGGGGGTCAACCACAAAAATATTATTAAATTCAAAACGATACGGCAACGGCCAAAGAAGTTGTGTACCATATGTTGTGAAAGCATCTACAAGCATGGATACCGTAAAAATCGCAGCAAAAAAAGTCAGCCATTCCCTGAAGGCGATGTTTCGTCGTTTATACATCCTCGAAAACAACCATCCAAGCAACGGTGCCGCAATTATCACGAATGCCAGCGAATGACTGAAACCCCTGTGGAACAATAGCCTGTCAGGGGTATCCATCAGCATTCCTGGGATTACATCAAGATCCTGCAATGTGCCGGCTACTGCGCCCCACAAAACTGCTTTATTTCCAAGCTTCTTTCCCAGAACCGCTTCTCCTACTGCTGCTCCGGCTACCAACTGCGTTAAAGAATCCATGGTTGTTTCTTCTTATTAAAAGGGCAGGTCGTCCGTTGGTTCTTCTTCCGCCGGGACGTCATCAACTCCGGGCGGCGGAGGAATATCGGCCTGGCTGTCGGACTGTGTTACAGGTTCTATACGCCATGCTTCCAGGTTGTTGAAGTAGCTCACCTGTCCGTTCTTTTCCCAGCGCCTGCCGCGAATATTGAAGGAGACCTTTGCCTCATCGCCAACGTTGATATTGTCGATCAGGTCGCAACGGTCCTGGGTAAGCTGGAATTTAATGGTTTCTACAAATTCGTTTGTCCCGGTGTTTTCGCGGGTTTCGAGCACAAATTCACGTTTTCTGAAACGATCGGTTACCTGCTGTGCATCAAATTTTTCAATGATTTTTCCTGTTATCTCAAAGCTCATGATGGTGGATATGTTATTGGTTATTCGTTATTTGTTTATTCGTTATTTGTTATTTGTTAATGGTTTGAGGCTTCCGCCTGCGGCGACAAGTTATTTGTTATTCGTTACAGTTCATCAGCGTAATATGTCATCCAGTTAAAAATACTTATTCTGTAGTGAAATATCTTACATCTGACTTCGGACAACTGATTTCAAACATTTTTAACCAAACTGTAAGTCAAAATTTGTTTCAGTCATATTCAGAGCGTACTAACACCACTTTCCCCGGATTGTTGGGTGCTTTAATGATTTTTTCAAAATCGTCAGATAATCTTCCAGCGGCATGAGTTCTGCTCCCATTCTGCGCATGTGTGGCGTGTCCTGCTGGGCATCTATCAGCTCAAAATTCCAGGATTTTAGTTTTTCCACCAGGAAATATAAAGCCACTTTTGAGGCATCCGGACGAAGATGAAACATGGATTCGCCACAAAAAATGCGGCCCAAAGATACACCGTATAGTCCACCAACGAGTTCACCCCTGTAATAAGTTTCCACAGAATGTGCAAAACCCTTCCGTTGGAGCTCAATATAGGCAGAGATCATGAGCGAATTAATCCAGGTTCCATCCTGTCCCGGTCGCTTAGATTTTGCGCAATTTTGAATAACCTGTTTAAAATCATTATCGAACGTCACTTCGATGTTCTTGTTTCGAATGGATTGCTTGAGTGAGCTTGTTATACGCAGTTTATCAGGAAAAAGTACCATCCTGGGATCCAGTGCAAACCAAAGGATGGGGGAATTTTCATCAAACCACGGGAAAATGCCATTGGCATAAGCCAACAGCAACCTGTCCACTGAAAGATCGCCGCCATAAGCCAGCATGCCATCCTCATTTGCAAGACCTGGGTGCGGAAAAACGAGCTGATCGGTGAGTTGATAAACAGGCACGGGGCGATTTGGGTTATCGGGTTAATGTCCTCCTTCGCCATAGGCTAAGGAGGATAACAGGTTATTGGGTTATTGAGTTATTAAGGTAATGGAGTGTTGGAGTAATGGAGTGTTGGTGAATTGTTGTCATAATTTTAAATGCTGTGATATTATTATATTAATAAAAAACTTCGCTGAACGTGGGACTGCTTCTGAAAAAAAGTCTTATCATTTGGAGTCTTCAGACCCGGGAAAACCCAGTATCTCGTCATTAGGACAAAAATGAATAGACTCCTGCCTAGCCGGCCCGCTTCGCAGCGAGGCGAGCAAGGCTGGTCTCCCTTCAAATTTTTGCAAGCAAAAATTTTCCAGTCGAAATGACATTTTG
>JAGYLT010000248.1 GCA_018400545.1 Bacteroidales bacterium | reverse complement strand
ACCTTCAATTTTTATGCCCAAAGCAGCAGCCAGGATCTGGCTGAAAATTGTGGATGTGAGGATTGAACGGTTGCAGGACATTTCAGAATCGGATGCAGAATGTGAGGGCGTTGAAGAAGGTGTTAAATCAATACCATCTTTCAATAGCCTGTGGGAATCCATCCACGGAGAAGAATCATGGAACCAAAACCCCCACGTCTGGGTGATCGAATTCAATCCCGTTAACAAGCCCGAAAACATTTAAACAATCTCACAATTAGCATTTTATGATAAGCCAAAGCACAATTGACAGGATTTTTGAAGCAGTAAATATTGAAGAAGTGGTAAGCGACTTTGTGAAGCTGCGGCGATCAGGTTCTAATTTATCGGGGCTCTGCCCGTTTCATACCGAAAAAACCCCCTCTTTCTCGGTTTCACCACGCAAAAACATTTATAAATGCTTTGGGTGTGGTCTTGGCGGCAATAGTGTAGATTTTGTTATGCGCAAAACAGGCAAAAACTACCCGGAGGCATTGCGCTATCTTGCCGACAAATACAACATATTTATCGAAGAAGAAAAGCCTGACCCGGAAGCCGAAAAAAAACAGCAGGTTAAAATAAAACTATCCGACTTCAACCGAAAAGTGTCCGAGCAATATCAGGCACAATTGTACCTGCCTGAAAACAAGAAAGCGCTTGATTATGTGCTTGGGCGTTGGGACGAAAACACAGTTAAACAATGGATGATAGGATATGCCCCTGCCGGATTTACGCGGTTGTACGATTGGGCAAAAAACCAGGGGCTTGATGATGTTTTTCTGCTTTCGACCGGACTGGTAAAACGAAGCGGGAAAAACCAAAAGGTTTACGACTTCTTCCAGGATCGTATTATGTTTCCTGTATTGGATGCCCGGGATAACATCATCAGCTTTTCGGGGCGCACCCTGCCGGGATCACAGCAAAAGGCCAAATACATGAACCTTAGCGACACATCAGCATATAACAAGGGGCATGTATTGTACGGAATGAATCAGGCACTGGCCAGCATCATCAAAACAAAAACAGCGGTACTTGTCGAAGGTAATCCCGATGTGGTAAAAATGCACGAGATAGGAATAACCACAACCGTTGCAGCGTCAGGAACATCGCTCACCGATGATCAGATCAGATTATTACAGCGATATGCTGAAAAAATTGTAATGCTTTATGATGGCGATGGTGCCGGTGAAAAAGCCATGCTTAAAAATGCTTCACTGGTTGTACAGAAAGGGACAGTTCCTTATGTGGCCATTTTACCTGAAAATGAAGACCCTGACACTTTTTTCAAAAGCGAGGAACAATTTAACGAATGGACAGAAGCCAACCAACGGGATTTTATCAATCATTATGCTTCATCGCTGTTTAATAAAGCAGGGACTGATCCGGGTTTGAAAAATGAAGCAATCAACAGGCTCTGTGATTTAATCGTTCATTTGTCAGCAACTCAACAGCAGTTATACATCGACACATTTGCACGCGAAAGCAAAATAAAAGGCAAATTGTTTCAGGACAGACTAAAAGAGCTGGAAGCGCAAAATGTGAAACCCGATGACACATCGCACAACCTGCCCGAAGATGTGGATCCCAACGAGTTCGAAAAATGGGGGTTTTACATTTACAAAAATGCCTATTATTTCAGATCAAAAGGGGGCATTGAGAAGCTGTCAAATTTCGTAATGAAACCTGTGTTTCACATCGACAGCATGGCCGACAGCAAGCGGATTTATGAACTTGTGAATGAACATGGATACAAGGTTGTGGTAAATCTCGACATGAACGAAATGACCAGTCTTCAGGGATTTCAGAGGAATGTGGAAAGCAAGGGCAACTTTATGTTTTTAGGTCAAATGTCCAATTTTCAAAGGTTGAAACTGAAACTATATGAAGAAACAAGAACCTGCATCGAAATTAAAAATCTGGGTTGGCAACGCGAAGGATTCTGGGCATGGGCCAATGGAATGACTGACAGTGATGGCAATTTTCAGGAAGTTGATGAATATGGTATTGTCAGGCACGAAGATCAGGATTATTTCATCCCCGCATTTTCTCGGATTTACCTTGCAGATAAATCCATATTTTTAGACGAACGGAAGTTTCAATACCGACCCGGGAAGGTTTCACTCGAAAACTGGATGAATCTGTATTTAAAAGTCCACGGCAATAATGCGATGGTGGCATTTGCCTGGTACTTGTCAGCTATTTTCCGGGATCATATCCTGTATTTAAACGACAACTTCCCGTTGCTCAACCTTTTCGGACAGAAAGGATCAGGAAAAAACACCCTGGCCTACTCTCTGTTATCACTTTTTGGGAAGCGGCAAACAGAATATAATTTGCATAATGGCACCAAACCCGGGCTTGCCAAACACCTTGAAATGTTTAGAAATGCAATAGCTTTCACAGACGAATACAAAAACAATTTGCCATTCGACATGATCGAAACGCTCAAATCCATTTACAACGCCATAGGCAGAAGCCGGCTAAACATGGACAAAGGGGGCAAAAAGGAAACCACTGAAGTGAATCAGGGTGTGATAGTAGCCGGTCAGGAAATGCCAACCATTGACGTGGCACTGAGTACCCGGATGATTTATCTGCAATTCCTGACTAAGGAAGGATTGAGTAAGGAGGCAAAGAGTAATTTTGAAAATCTGCAACTGCTGGAACGCGATGGACTGCCACATTTTACCGTTGAATTTTTGGGATCGCGCAAATTTTTTACCGAAAACTACAAAATAAATTATGATGCTGTAATGCGCGACATCAACAGCGCAACCGGAGGCGAAGACATCAACGACCGTATTTTGAGAAACATGGCCACCGTGGTGGCTTCATTTAAAACACTTGAACCCCGATTTAAATTCACATTCAGTTACAGCGACCTGCTTAATCATTCCATTGAGGTGATGCGGATTCACAACCGGCAAATAAAACAATCTGATGAAATCGGAATATTCTGGAGCCTGATCGAAGCCATGTTTGATGATGACATACTCATCGAAAAGTGGCATTTTCATGTAAAAATGGTTACAAGCATCACGTTGAAAAACGAACAAAAAAAGGAGTTTCCGGATGGATTACGCGTGCTGAAATTTAAATTTAATGCAGTAGCCAAATTATACGCTGAACATTTGCGCCGGAGGGGTGAGAAACCGCTTCCACAGGACAGCCTTCAACATTACTTGCAAACGAACAAGTATTTTATTGGCATCGAAAAGGCGTGTAAATTCCAGAGGAAGGAATACAAGCAAGGTGTAGGTATTGTCGAACAAAAGCAAACCACCACTGCGTTTTGCTTCGATTACGAACAGATCGGGATAAACCTTGAAAGGAACCTTGAAACAGACAATCCATATAATAATTATTACAATGAAGGGAATGACAACCCTGCACCGGATCCGGCACCAACAGAAGCCGAAAGGTACCACCAGACAGAAATAAACTATCAAACACCGTTTTAAAAGAAAATAATCAAATGAAAAAATCTGAAAGCAAAATATGGGACTACCTCGGACAACCAGGACTACCAATAAGAAAATCAATACTTTACAATAAAATAAAAGGTAGTCTAAGGTTGTCTAAGGTAGTCCGGGGTAGCCTGGGTTGTCCGACATTTTTTTTGGTAGTCCTTAAAATTACATTTAACACACTGAAAAATAGAGAGGTAGTCCCGGTTGTCCGAGGTAGTCCCTAAAATGTATGTGGATTTGAAAAAAAATAAAAAATAACATAATCAACTAACAAACAAACAGCAATGACAAAACAGCATCAACTTGAAATGATCGACACTCAGATTGACCATCTGATAGATCGAATTTCAGCAGCAATAAAATTCAAAAGCGATGGTGAAGGAAGATTTTTTCAATCTGAATATGAACAAGCAAACTACATCGCAACCCTTCATCACCAGATCGAAGTTTTGAAAGCAAAACAAACCGGCCTGCAGGGGAATTACCACGAGGAAGATCAGCGGAACTTGATCCGGGAATTGATGAAAGAAATTGATTTGATAACTGAGGTCATTGGGACAAAAGCAGAAGCCAAAACAATGGTTTCATATATAAAGCTCATTTCCTTATTCAAAAAGTATGGATTTGAAGTTGAAGACGAACTGCCGTTTTAACGTTAAAAATAAACACAGTAAAAGATTATGAAAACAGAACTGTCAAAAATAGCAAAAGACCTTGAAAAAGGCACGGTAACCGAAA
>JAGYLT010000247.1 GCA_018400545.1 Bacteroidales bacterium | reverse complement strand
GGATCCGTTACAAAAAAAGTTAAAGATAGTTCAGAAGAAGAACGCCGCCTTTTGGAACTAACTGCCAGAATTCCTTTTGATGACAGGTTAAATCACAATTCAACTATTGATGACATAAATTTAGGGTTGATCCGTAATTATTTGAGTGAGATAAAGAGTTCTCTTTTTGAGGAAAGTACAAAAATCCCGTTTCCCGATTTATGTACCCAATTACAAATTTTAAAGGGCACAAAAGAGTATAGAATACCGACTAATGCTGGCTTGTTGATGTTTAATGAAGAGCCTGATAAATTTATTCCCGGTGCACGAATTGAAATTGTAATTCATAAAAATTTTATTGGAAAAGATTATGAAGAAAAAATCTTTAATGGGTCAATTGTAAGTCAAATTCGAAATGCTCTAAGTTTTTTACATGTAAATGTAATTAAGGAATTTATATCCAAAGTACCTGAACGCGCCGAATCTATCAGGTATTACAATTACCCCTACCGGGCTATTGAAGAAGCTTTGGTAAATGCCGCGTTCCATAAAAGCTATGAGAGGGAAAATCCTGTTGAAGTTCAAGTTTCACCTGACAAAATTGAAATATTGAGTTTCCCAGGACCACTGCCACCTATTGATAACAAAGCCCTTGCTAAAGATCGTGTGTTGTCGAGGGATTATAGAAACCGCAAAATTGGCGGCTTTCTAAAAGAATTAAAACTTTCGGAAGGAAGAGCAACTGGTATTCCCATAATTAGAAGGGAGCTTGAAAAAAATGGTTCGCCTTCTCCAATTTTTGAGACTGATGAAGTCAGATCTTATTTTCTCAGTACAATATTTATTCACCCGCTTGCAAATAGTGCTAATTTCCAGTTGGACAGAAGAGACGATAACATAGCCATGACCAAAGATACGACCAAAGATACTCTCTTACATATCAATTCATTAGAAGATATTGACCGATATCTTTGGTCGTATGATGACCAAAGGTGGGCCAAAGAAAAAGCTAAGATCATTAACAAAATAGATGATTTAACATTGAGCGTTTTAGAACTATGTCTTTTGCCAAAATCCAGGGATGAAATTTTTAAGGAAATTGAATTGTACAACAATAACCGCAACTTTAAAAACTATATAAAACCAATTATTGAAGTTGGCTGGTTAAAATTAACACTCCCGGACAAACCAACAAGCAAATATCAAAAGTATAGTACCACTGAAATTGCTAAAAGATTGATCGGCTCGAAAGTAATTCAAATTAAAAGGTTTCCGGTATCTTCTTCAAGTATTTCGTTTATAGGGTATGATCCACAAGCGAAAATCCTTGAAGTTGAATTTCATTTTGGGGAAATCATCAGATTTTTCAATGTGCCACAAAATAATTATGATGAGTTTATAAACTCACCATCGCTAAGTAGCTATTTTATGCACAACATCAAAAATAAATTCAAAACTCAAAAAATGTAGTCTTAAACATACTCATCATGCCAAATAATTCAAAAAAAACAAACCGCTTTCCAATAAACAACTTACAAATAACTCAATAACCAACAACTCAATAACCATCTTGAAAAAGACACTTCAAATATCCCTCTTCCTCTGCTTAATTGCTTTCCCAGCCTTTTCGCAGCAGCGCTTCCCCATGCCGGAGTTCGAAAGTGGCCACACCCAGCCGCCTGTCCTTACTCCGGACCCGAGAAGCCTGGGACTCGAATACATGGACGTCTTTGTTTTGGTTGCCGCACTTGCCCTGATCACCTGGCTGATCCTGAAAAAGCGGTCGCGAAGAGGTGTTTTCTGGGTCTCGGTTTTTTCACTCATCTATTTCGGATTTTACAGGCTGGGCTGCGTTTGTTCCATCGGTGCCATACAGAATGTAACCCTTGCACTCTTCGATCCCGGATATAAAATCCCACTTACCGTCATCGCCTTTTTTGCCATTCCGCTTTTATTCACCCTGTTTTTCGGAAGAACCTTTTGTGCAGGAGTTTGTCCACTCGGAGCCATACAGGATCTGGTAGCTTTCCGGCCTGTTGAAATCCCCCCCTGGATTCGCAAAATGCTGGGGCTGATTCCCTTCATTTATCTTGGGCTGGCTATTTTGTATGCCTCCACGGGTACTGACTTCATCATTTGCAGATATGATCCATTTGTTGGATTTTTCAGGTTAGATGCCACATTTCTGATGTTTTCCATCGGTGGTATTTTCCTGATAACAGGTGTTTTTGTCGCACGGCCTTATTGCCGGTTTTTCTGTCCGTATGGTGTTTTACTCAACCTGCTGAGCAGAATATCATGGAAGCATCTCACCATAACACCCGCCGAATGCATCCAGTGCCGTTTGTGTGAGGATTCCTGTCCGTACGGGGCCATCGAAAAACCTGTTTCGGTTGACGTTCGCGAAAACCGGGACAAAGCCATGAAAAGGCTTATCATCACTGCTGTGCTAATCCCTGTCCTGATTGCGATTGGTGTTTGGGCGGGCTATAGTTTTCATGAAAACCTGGCTTATGCAAACCCGAAAATTAAACTGGCTGAACACCTGTACCTGGATCAAAGTGAAATAAGCGAAGATATCCAGGTGGAGATTGATGCATTTAAATCAGCAGGAAAATCAGCAAAAGAACTCTATGTTGAAGCCGCTTCAATTTTAAATGATTTCAAAACCGGCAGCATGATCCTGGGTGGATTTTTGGGTTTGGTAATCGGCATCACACTGCTGAATCTTACCCGTTTTTATCACCGGACGGATTATGAACCCAACAAAGGAACCTGCCTGAGCTGCGGCCGGTGCATGGATTACTGTCCGGTTGAAAAAGGTTAATAGTTACTGGTTAATAGTTATTCGAATGACAAATCATAAATCAACATATCAGACCAACAATACACTGTGGCGAAACATCGCAGCAGTTGCGGGCTTATTTTCATTTGTAATCTGCATCCTCATCATCGTTAACTATTTTCAGCTCAACCGCATCGATCCTGTCGAAACAAAAGTCATCGATGAACTTGTGAGCCGCTTGAATCAAAATCCGGAAGATGATCAGTTGCGGGAGCAAATCCGCACTTTGGACCTTCTGGCCCGAAAAGCCTATTTCACCAACCAGTGGCAAATCAGGATGGGCGGATATCTGCTTTTGATTGGCATTCTTGTTACCATTGCCGCATTCCAGTTGTTGCTAACTGCAGAGAAGAAAAAGGTGGCCCTGAAACCGGCAAGCAAAACCGACCTGATGTTTATGCAACGACAAACCCGCCGCTGGGTTACCTGGTTTAGCTCGGTTTTAATTGCAGTAACGCTGATATTTGCCTTTCTTACCTATCGCCAGTTGGGCAGCAGATTTGAAAACACAGTTGCGGAAATATCAAAAAGTGAAATTGAACAGGCCGGACAGGAATCTGAAACGATCAATGTGGAGAAAGAAGCTGAAACTTCGAGCAAAACTGAAGCAATTATCGGGGAAGAATCAATAGCATCAGATTCAGGAGTCCTGAGTGAGAACCAGCCCGAGGAGCCGGAAAATGCAAAAGCTGCACAACCACAACAAAACGAAGATAAATCCGCTTCAGCAGAAAACCCAAAGCCTGAAGCTGAAACACAACCGGAAAAAGAAACCGTTTCGGATAAACCGGAAAAAGCCGGTAAGCACACCTCCAATACACCTGGTTTTAACTACACAATTCCTTATGATGAAGAGGTAGCCAAAAACTTCAACGCATTTCGCGGGCCGGGCGGAAACGGCATTGCTTTCCAGACCAATATCCCGGAAAACTGGAACGGCGAAACCGGGGAGAATATCCTCTGGAAAACCAAAATCCCGCTAAATGGATTCAATTCACCGGTAATCTGGGATGATAAAATCTTTCTCACAGGAGCCGATAAATCAACCAAGGAAGTGTATTGCTTTGATCGTGGAACAGGTGAAATCCTTTGGACAACAAAAGTTTCGGGCATTCCGGGATCACCGGAAACGGCGCCCAAAGTTCCGGATTACACGGGCTATGCAGCGCCAACCGGAACCACAGATGGCAAATATTTTTACGCCATCTTCGCTGATGCCGATGTAGCGGCTTATGATTTTGAAGGCAAAATGGTTTGGGGGAAAAACCTCGGCGTGCCTGAAAATCATTACGGATATTCTTCTTCATTGTTGGTTTATAACGGCAAACTGATCATCCAGTGGGACCAGCGCAATGTGCAGAAAGTGATGGCATTAAATACCGAAAATGGTGAGCTTGCCTGGGAAACAAACAGGGAGGTAAA
>JAGYLT010000246.1 GCA_018400545.1 Bacteroidales bacterium | reverse complement strand
CGGCCCTTCAGCTCACTCTTACGATAAAATTTCGCGCTTTTGGAATGTTGCTTCTCTTGTAAAATACCTTACCGGGATTGATGCGGGAGAGGGTTTTGAAGCATCAGAAACCCTAACGATGGATCAGCATTTCAATGAATATGTGATGACTTCCTTAAGAACAATGTGGGGTATTGATTGGGAAACAGTGATTCAAAAATTCGGTGATTTTTATTATCAAAATCTCCATGAAAATGTTCCACCCTTGATAGAAAGCGGGCATCTCATATCTGATATTAAAAAAATAAAGCTTACCGAAAAAGGTAAGCTTTTTGCCGATGGTATTGCCTCCGGCTTGTTTGTTTAGGAATAAACGGCCTTTACAAATCTTCGCCGCCCATATCCATATCTCCGTTTCCATCCATTCCACCCCGTTGCCTTTTGTAATTATTTATGATGTAGGTGAGGTTGACTGTTACTACCTGCGATTCTCCGATAAAAGTATCGTTGGATGTAAATCCCGGCCCTGACGAAATACTTTCCCAACGGGCTGTTCCAAAAATATCTCTGATGGAGGCGGTTACTGAAAACTGTCTTTCAAAGAAATCTTTGCGCAGTGCAAGGCTCGACATAAAGAAACCTTTCGACTCTCCCTGCGCTCTGACAGTTGGTCCGTTGTACCTGCCATTGGCCTGTATCCTGAAATCGTTGGGAAGGTTGAAAGTGGCATTCAGATTGCCGTTCCAGTTGAGGCTTTCACTATCTACATCGCTGTCGGCCACGTTGCCTTCGATACGGTAGTGATAAAGGTTGCCCGATACACTCAGGTCGAACCATTTGGCAGGGGATACATTCACCATGAGTTCTGATCCCAGCGAGTAGTCGTTGTTGATATTTTCGAAAGTGTAAAGAAAAGTACCATCGCTTTCAAGTGTCCTGATCCGGGTTATCTGATCGGTTGTAACTCTGTAATAACCTTCAAGTGCAATCAAAGCACCGTTGATTCTTTTTTGGTACGCCAGTTCGTACGAGTCGGTATATTCAGGTTTTAGATTTGGATTACCCTTGCGGCGGCTGTATGAATCGATGTACATGGTAAACGGATCGAGTGCCCAACCTCTCGGGCGGTTAATTCGTTTGGTATAACTGGCCTGCATTTGATCGTTGTTTGGGAAAGTGTACGACAGATGGAGGGTTGGAAATATATCCCAGCGATCGATGAGCGACGGCTCCTCAGCACGTCTATTGGTAATTTTTCTGTAAGTGTATTCTCCGCGCACACCAAGCTGGTATCCAAACGAATTGTAAATATTGGAATACATACCGTAAATGCTGTGAATATCCCGGCGATAATCCATGTCGTTGCTAAAAAGATCGTCTTCAATCCAGCTTTGTGAATCAAAGTCAAAGGTTGTAAAGCGATAATCTTCTTTATCAGTTTCCATACGGGTTTGATAGCCTGCTTCCAGTCGTCCGTTTTCTGCGATAGGACGGGTGTAGTCCACGTTAAAGCGTATTTCCTCATCCAGGCTTGTTTCGTTGGTTTTTATTTTGAAAGGGTCATCACCCGTAAGATTCCAGTTCTCATCAGCAGTCAATTCTTCCTGGTCGTTAAATGAAGTTCCATCGCGGTAGGAATAATAGGCCATGGCTTCCAGCTTATGCCCGAGGTCGTCAAATTGGTGCTGAAAGTTAAGTGTGATGCGATAATAATCGCGCTCTCGGTTGGAAACACTTGTGGTTCTCAAACGCTCATCGCTGGTTGCCGGTATCGTAAAATCTCGTTGCCTTGATGATAATGTCCGCTCAAATTCAAAAATGCCGGCTTGCCCCATAACTGAAATGGTCGTTTTGTCATTGAGGAAATAATCTGTTCCAAGTCTGAAATTGTAACCTCCACGGGTATAATTCCGGTCGCCGATCGAGCTTAAAAATCTTGTGGTTGAATCATTCAAATCCGTTTCCTGAAAAGATTCCCGGCCACCGAATGAATTGTAATCCCGAAAATCTGCACCGCCAACCAGATTAAACTTTCCTGTCCGGTAATTGAGCAGGAAGTCGCCATTGTATTTGTCGCCCGTTCCGGCCGAAAGATTGACAATGCCACTCAGGCCGCTTTGTTTTTTTTCTTTCAAAATAACATTAATAATCCCTGCAACACCGTCAGGATCGTACTTTGCTGACGGGTTGGTGATGATTTCAATCCGGTCGATATTGGCAGATGGAATTTGTTGCAGGGCATCTGAGCCTTGCAAAACACTTGGCCTGCCATCAACCAAAACTGTAAACGAACCGCTTCCTCTCAGGCTCACATTCCCATCAATGTCCACCTGGACTGATGGCGTATTTTCGAGCGCCGTAACCGCCGTTCCGCCTTGTGCCATTAAATCCTGGCTGACGTTTACCACGCGGCGGTCGATCTGGTATTCGATATGTTCCTGCTGTGCAACAATTTCAACTGCTTCAAGGTCTTCGGTAGCCGAATGCAGGTAAACTGTGCTAAGGTCAACCACCGGATTCCTTGGATTGATGGCAATGTCCTGAATTGTTTCGCGCTTAAAACCGATAAAGTTCGCAACAAGGTAGAACTTTCCGTTGGGGACTTTATCCAGTTGAAAGCTGCCATCCATGTTTGTCACCGTTCCTGAAACCATCGAGGAGTCGCGCTGGCTGAAAAGAACGACGTTGGCATATCCCATAGGATTGTCGGTTAAATATTCAAGTATTGTTCCGGTAATGACTCCTTCGGCGGGCATAGCACCGCCCTTTCCAACGCCACCGGGCCGCTGCGCTGTGGTTGACAATGTGATAAATACAATGAGTAATGTTGTGATAATTCTTCTCATAGAAATGTTTTTGAAATCCTGAATTTGGTATTTAAAGTTTATATGGTGTTAACATCATAATCTTTTATAGGTTGTTGAATTGTGATTTTTTTAGACACCTGAAACATTCCAAATATTCTGATTGTAAGCAAATGTTTTAATGATCATTTCGGCTTAGGATAGCCTTTTTGCGGATATTGTCACTGAAAATTCTGTTTATCGTTACTTCCGGCTTGTGGTCAGTGCTTGTTGGGTTAGCCTAATTTAACATATATTGGAAAATCTATATGAACGAAAAGGGAAATTTCGGCTACTTTCGCATGCTTATTTTTTTAACTAATATTAAAATTATGAAACGTTTATTACTAATTGCATTAGGATTTTTAATGGCTGCGCCGGCTTTTTCGGGAGGCTATCAGGTGCGCCTTCAGGGCCACCGCCAGACGGCTATGGGATTGGTTGGTGTTTCTTTGAGAGGAGATGCCAGCAATTTGTTTTACAATCCGGCCGGTTTGTCGCTTATGAACAATAAATACAGCTTTTCTGTGGGTGGAAGTGGTATTTTCAATAACACGGCATTCAGGTTGCAAAATTCAGTGCAGCAAGCCGAGACTGATAATCCCATGGGAACACCATTTTTTGCCTATGGCGCAACACAAATCAACGAGAGAATAGGGATTGGAATCGGAGTATATACTCCATTTGGCAGTTCGGCCAATTGGGGAACCGACTGGATTGGAGCCCACCTTATTCAGGATATTTCTATGAAAGTTGTTTTTTTCCAACCTACCGTATCTTATAAAATTAATGATATGATCAGCCTTGGTGCCGGTTTTGTTTTTGCCACCGGCGATGTGGAACTCAATCGTGCGGCAGCATTCAACAGCCCTACAATCAATGGACAGGTAAATCTGCAGGGTACAACTTCTGCTTTTGGATATAATCTTGGCGTTATGGTGATGCCTTCGGAAAAACTAACCCTTGGCCTCAATTACCGGTCGGAGGTGAAGATGGAAATGGAGGGCGGCGATGCCACTTTCACTATTCCGGCTTCGTTAACAGGAACTATTCCTGCTTCCAATAAATTTGACGCCACCTTGCCCATGCCTGCAAACCTCGATTTCGGCCTTTCCTATCAGGTTAACGAAAAGTTATTGGTGGCAGCAGAGATTAATTACGTGTTTTGGGATATCTACGACAGCCTTAAGTTTGAATTTGAACAAGCACCTGAATTACTCAACTCAAGTAATCCGCGCGAATACTCAAATACAATGATCTTCCGATTGGGAGGCGAATATGTAATGAACGAACTGATTACGCTGAGAGCCGGTGCTTATTACGATCCTACCCCAACAAACGAAGATTATTTTACACCCGAAACCCCAAGTCTTAATACTTATGGCCTCAGCTTTGGCCTCACCATCAGACCATCTGAAAACCTCGCTATAGA
>JAGYLT010000245.1 GCA_018400545.1 Bacteroidales bacterium | reverse complement strand
GTATGAAAATGCAGCGAGATTCAAAAATATGGCCGATAAACAAGACCGGGGGTTTTATTTCCGTGATATCCTGCGCGTGCTCCGTCACAGCATGATTTCGGGGATTGGAGATACAGCCCGACATACCACAATTATCAATGCCACACAACAGGTATTTTATCCACCCGAAGAAATTCAGGAAATCCTGAAGGGTTCTGATCTGCAGGAATTGGCATCAGCAATATTTGAAAAGCCAACCCCTGAACCCGGTCAGATCCTTGAAACCGTTTCCCGGGTTATCGAAATATTCAGAAAAAGGTATCAGGGCGGCCTTAAAGAAAATATCCCGAACCCTGAAGCAGCCCTCCAACTTGAGTACCTTTATCACACCTCTACGGTAATCAAACGGCTGAAGGAGCTCAACCAGCAATACCAAACCCTGATTTCGGTGCGCACCCTCCGGGATTTGTTCAGACAGATTTCACAAGCTGCAAGACTGCCATTTACCGGTGAGCCCCTCACCGGAATCCAGATTCTCGGTATGCTCGAAACCCGGAATCTTGACTTCAGCAAAGTGATTCTGATTTCTGCAAATGAGGGCATCCTGCCGGCAAATGCCATCGGAAATTCGCTTATCCCCTATGACGTCCAGGTTGAAATGAAGATGCCCACCCACAATCAGAAAAATGCTGTTTTTGCCTATCACTTTTACCGGCTGATCCAGCGCGCGTCGGAAGTACATCTGATTTACAACACCGAACCCGACGAACTGGGTGGCGGGGAACAGAGCCGGTTTATTCAGCAATTGAAAAACGAACTGCCGGTGTATAATCCGCGCACAAAAATCACCGAAAAGGTGGAAAGCCTGCCCCCTCCGGATAAACCGGCCGACAGCACCATCGAAATTCCCAAAAACGAACCGGTGTTCAAAAGCCTGATGAATCGCGCTGCGAAAGGGTTGTCGCCTACATCACTCAATCAGTATCGGCGTTGCGCGTTGCAATTCTATTTTAAAAATGTTGGCGGACTGCATGAAATTGATGAGGTGGAAGAAAACCTGGATTTTAAAACCATCGGCTCGGTGGTGCATCAGGTGCTTGAAGATTTGTATCAACCCTTTATAGAAAAAGAAATTACAGCCGATCACGTACGCGCCATGAAACCGCAAACTGCTGAGCTGATCAAGACTGCGATTGATAAATATTATAAAAAAGGGCAGGTACAATTTGGCAAAAACCGGCTCATTTACGAGGTCATCAGGAATTATCTGAACGCCTATCTCAATTTTGAATCCGAAACGCTTAACAAAGAAAAACCAACACTTAAAATTTTGGCGCTGGAAGAAATAGTGAAATCCGAGAACCTGGCACAACATTTCCCCGGGCTGGAAGATCAGGATATCAGACTCAAAGGGATCATCGACCGGTTAGACAGATTTAACGACACCATCCGGATCATCGATTATAAAACCGGAAAAGTAGAACGCCCATCCGAGTTGCACATCGAAAATTTTGAAGATTTTGAGGACGGAACCAAAAACGAGAAGGCTTTCCAGGTAATGCTCTATGCCTGGCTTTACAACAGAACCCGGCAGGTTGTAACGGATAAAACCACCACAGGGGTAATCAGTTTGCCTGTTTTAAGCAAAGGGCTGATGAATTTTGGGATGAAGGAAAGCCGAAATGCCAGTCCGGATGAAATGGTGGATGAGGAAAAACTGGAAGGATTTGAGCAATACCTGATGCATTTGCTGGGGGAGATTTTTGACAGGGATGAACCATTCCGGCAAACCGAAGAAACCAGAATCTGCCGCACCTGCGATTTTAAAGATATTTGTAACCGATAAAAAAAACTCCCGCCTGGCCGATTGCCTTGACGGGAGCTTTGGTTTCTGGTTCTGATCTGTTTATTTTACAATTGTCAGTTCGTCAATTAAATTTTGTGCGCCTGCAAACTTATCGATGATGAAAAGTACATAACGAATATCCACATTGATTGTGCGCTGCAATTCAGGTTCGAAGGCAATGTCGCCGCTCATGGCTTCCCAGTTGCCATCGAAAGCAATCCCGATCAGCTCGCCGTTACCATTCATCACAGGGCTTCCTGAATTTCCACCCGTAATATCGTTGGTGGAGAGGAAGCAAACAATCAATTTCCCATCCACACCATACTGGCCATAATCTTTAGCTTCATAAAGTTCCTTAAGTTTTTCGGGAACGATAAATTCATCGCTCCCGGGATCTTCTTTTTCCATAACCCCATAAAGGTGCGTCACATAATCATAATGTATGGCATCAGCCGGATAGTAATCCTGAACAGTTCCATAGGTGAAACGCATGGATGAATTGGCATCCGGATAATATTTTTTGTCGGGGTTCATTTTTCTCAGCCCGTCAATGAAAAGGCCCATATTTTTATCAACCTTAGCCTGGGTCGAGTTAAATCCCTGACCATACTGCATCATAACACCCCGGAGGTCGTTTGCTACCTGGTAGGCCAGGTCCTTTTCAAGCTTTTTCACTTTGGGTTTATCCAAAAACTTAGTCAACCGGACTTTATCGGTAAACATGGATTCGGCAAACATTTCATCCACAAAAGCATCAACATTACTGTCGAAATCTTCGTTGATGGTTGCAAAAAAGCCGGGAAGCTGACTACCGTCAACATTGTTTTTGTACAGATGCAAAAATGCTTTCATAAAATCCCTGTCCATGTTGATTTTATAATCACCATAAAATTCATCCAAACCCGCTTTTATGCTGTTGGCCGTTTCCTCAATGGCGGCTTTGTTATCTTTCTTGTTTTCCAGCAAACCCTCAAGCTGCCCTACCTGACTAACCATTCCCAGAAGTTCGATATTCCCGGATCCTATGGATGAGTAGTAGAGTGGTGTTACCACATCGTCCATTTCTTCATATCCTGAAGCAATGTTTTCGAGCACATCCCCGTACTTTTCCTTATTGGCAGCGCTTGAGTTCACCCAGTTTGTAAAATCTTTTTCGATTTCTTCTTTCTTGGATTTAACATCCAGGTTCTTCAGGCCTTTGGTTTGGCCGATAAAATATTTCCAGCCGTTTGCCATTGAGGCATAGTCAGAAGCCAGTTCAATGCGTATGGCATCATCGGCATCCATATATGATTTCATCACTTCAAGGGCAGTGCCCAATACATTGATGATGGCCGGATTTTTCTTTTGCAGTGCAAATTCAATTCCATAGGAAGTGAGATACCTTTCGGTGGAACCCGGGAAACCCCATATCATAGCAAAATCGTCTTTCTCCACGCCTTTGAGCGAAATGGGCAAATGGTGACGCGGCTTGAGCGGAACATTGTCCTCGGAATATTCAGCCGGTGACCCGTCGGGAGCGCTGTAAACCCTGAAAATGCAGAAGTCGCCGGTATGGCGCGGCCACATCCAGTTATCTGTGTCGCCACCATATTTTCCTATGGATGAGGGAGGGGCTCCTACCAGGCGAACGTCTTTATAGGTTTCGTACACAAACAAATAATATTCGTTGCCACCAAAAAAGCTTTTCACCACCACATCGTATTTTCCGTCTTCAGCAGCTTCCTCTTTGATATCTTTGGTGATCTCACGGATTTTTTCCCTTCTTTCACCTGCTGACATTGTATCATTGAGTTCAGGGATAATTTCACCGGTCAGGTCTTCCATCCTAACCAAAAATGAAGCTGTCAGATTTGGGTTCGACAACTCTTCTTCGTGGCTCATGGCCCAGAACCCATCGGTGAGATAATCGTTCTCTACTGTACTGTGATTTTGAATGACATCATAACCACAGTGATGGTTGGTAAAAATCAGGCCTTTATCCGATACCACCTCACCGGTACAGAAATAGCCGTTTGGTGCTGAACCGCTGGCCAGCCCTACAACGGCGTCTTTCAGGCTTGAGTTATTGATGCTGTATAATTCTTCTGCGGTGAGCTGAAGTCCCATTTCCTGAATGTCGGTCCAGTTGAGACGATCTACAAACATGGGCAGCCACATGCCTTCGTCAGGCCTTGGTGTTGATGCACTTAAACTTTGGCCAAATAAAACGGCCACAAAAAGTGTAATTAAAAGTCGTTTCATAATTTGTTTTTTAAAGCAGTAAGTATTTGATGAATAAATTTAAAAATTTCAGATTTTCATAAATCATACCAAAACACATAACTTGAATACTATCAACACGATAGTATGAAATATTGCAGATTTTGATAGTGCAGTTTCAAACTCTTAGCGTTCAGTTTCGGACGCCTCGCGATCAGCGCCCAAAAAT
>JAGYLT010000244.1 GCA_018400545.1 Bacteroidales bacterium | reverse complement strand
CAGGCCAATAATTCGGTGTAAATATTTTTTACACTTTTAAGCCGTATCTACATACGCTAATTTTAAAAGTTTCAGGCTACCAACTTCAGCATACGCAACCCAACAGAAGTTTTTATATTTTTGCCGGTTCAAATCCATTTGCCTTCAGAGCTATGAAACCAAAGGCTTTGCTTTTTCTGCTGATCATTGCAACAACTCTTACCACCAGACTAACCGCCGACTCCATCGAGGTATCCGGCACTGTTTCAGGGACATGGGCAGTGGATACCGTTCATGTGACCGGCAACATCCAGATCAGAGAGGTTGAATCACTTGAAATTCTTCCCGGAACCCTGGTGCTTTTCCACGGTGAATTTTATTTTGATGTTGAAGGCAGCCTCCGGGCCATGGGCACAGCAAACGAACCAGTTTATTTTACAACGGACGACACCACTGGTTTTCACAACGACACCATCCCGCGTGGCGGATGGAATCAAATCCGCATTGAAAATGTGCCATCCCTTGTAGATTCCACCATATTCACATACTGCGATTTTAGCTTTGGCAAGGCTGTTTCAAACGATTCAATTCACGGGTATGGCGGAGCCATTTGCATCAGAAACGTAAACAAAGTTCGCATCCAACATTGCAGCTTTTACAGCAATTATGCTTTTTACAATGGAGGTGCTGTTTACCTTGAAAATGCTTCGGTTTCTGTAAAGCACAACCACTTTGAATTGAATAGCTGCGGACAGCAATTCGATTACTATGGCTATGGTGGCGGTATTTGCACGGATTGGGGCGAACCCGTGATTACACAAAACCATTTCACCCTGAATTCATCGACAGGAATTGCAGGCGGGCTGTGTGTCAGGTTCAGGGATTGCATGGTTTCGCACAATGTCTTCGACAACAATTTCAGCGCGCTGGGGGGCGGATTTGGCATCCTGCATATCGATTCCTGCCATTACGTGATCAGCAACAACCTGTTGATAAACAACGGCGCCGAATTTTTTGGAGCCGGGATTTCGAACAACGATTGCAGTCCTACCTATGTAAACAACACCATTTGCAACAACCACTGCATTGGCGGTGGCGGCGGATTTTATTGCAAGGATTCTGTCGTGCCGGTATTGTACAACAATATCCTTTACGGCAACACCCAGTATGGCGGTGAATCCAACCAGGTTTATTTATGGGATTTGCTGGCACAGCCTGACTTTTACCATAACAATGTGGAGGGAGGATTCGAAAACTTCGCCGGTACCGGAGGTTCTGCTTTTTCAGGTGCATACGAGAACAATTTGGATGAAATTCCTGGTTTCATACCCGGGAACTATAATCTTGAGCCAGGTTCCCCATGTATCAATTCCGGATGCCCGGATACAACCGGACTTATGGTTCCCGCATCCGATCTGGCCGGGCTTGACAGAATTGTGGATGGCACCATCGATATGGGAGCTTATGAAAATCAAAACCCAATTTCGGTTTCTGATTTTTCCGGTAGCCAACTGTTTTTGAGTGATCCGAAACCAAATCCTGCAAAGTATTTCACGAAATTCTCAATCACTTTCGCGAAACCTCAACATATTAATATTGAAATCGTAAACAACTTTGGCCAAACCATCGAAAGGATTGCCGATGAATTTTTAAAAGCGGGCAAGCACACATTTACATGGGAAATCAGGGAGGGTTTACCTCCGGGAAATTATGTTTTAATTATCAATGCAGGCCAATCCAGGCATGTTAAGAAAATAATTGTGGATTAGCATTTTATCGAACCGGTTGGATTAATCTGATAATTCAAAAAATTATACCTTTAGCATTATTTTTAAACCCAATGATATGAATAGTCCACTATGCGAAAATTTTGAGATTTGCCGATTGGTTTGTGCTAAAGATTTTCAAATCCAACCAAATGATAAAGCCGGGTACATCAGAAGCCACTGCACCTCCGGGAAAGAAAACTGGTGTAAATGCAACAGGTATGTCACAAAATCAACGCTGGGTTTTTGCCCCGATTTTGTATTGCCTGATTCGGAGTATTCTACCGATGAAGTGATTGCAAAATTTGACAACGGATCGAACTAAATGAAGCAGTTACTGTTTGTGAGTTTGATATACAGCAATTGAATAAGAGAAGAACCTGTAATGCCAAAAATAGAATTTGATAAAATTGAGATTGAAATGGATGACAGCGGGTTCATGATTGAACCCAAATCCTGGACTAAAGAAACTGCAAAAATGATAGCCGGCTACGACGGTATTGACGAACTGACCGGAGATCACTGGCAGATTCTGAACCTGATCAGGAGTCACTGGGAAGAACACGAACGCGCACCCATGATCAGAACCCTCTGCAATGAAACCGGACTTACACTCAAAGAAATATACAAACTCTTTCCACGCGGCCCGGCCAGGGGTGCCTGCCGCATTGCCGGCCTCCCAAAGCCCGAGGGCTGTGTATAAACTTCCCGGATAAATGAATAAACTGATTTATCTTGACAATGCTGCAACCACTTTTCCTAAACCGGAAGAAGTGTACCGGTTTATGGACGAATTTTACAGGAATCATGGTGTAAACCCTGGCAGGTCAGGATTTGATGCCGCAATTGAGACCGAGGAGATTGTTTTTGAAACCCGAAAGCTGCTCATCGAGCTTTTTAACGGAGACGACCCCAACAGGCTCACTTTCAGCTATAATGCCTCCGATTCGCTGAACATGATTATACAAGGCATTGCCAAAAAGGGCGACCACATCATCACAACAAACCTGGAACACAATTCGGTTTTAAGGCCATTGTATCACCTTGAGCAGGAAGGCATCATCGAAACGACCTACATTTCCTTCGATCAAAATGGTTTTGTTGATTCGGATGATATCAGGAAAAAAATAACCCCGAAAACCAAAATGGTCATCCTGAACCATATTTCCAATATTTTAGGAACAGTCCAACCAGCAAAAGAAATTGGTAAAATATGCAAAGAAGCAGGTGTATATTTCATCCTGGATGCCAGCCAGAGTGCTGGCAACATTGCGATTGACGTACAGGACTGGGGCGTGGATGCCGTGATATTCACCGGACACAAATCGCTGATGGGGCCCACGGGAATTGGGGGCTCATGGGTTTCGGAGAATCTGCCGGTAAAAGGAACCCGTTTTGGCGGAACCGGAGTGCGGTCGGCGCAGCGCACCCACCTCACCGAATATCCCTACCGGCTTGAATGCGGCACACTAAATATCCTGGGCGTTGCCGGGCTTAACGCCGGCATAAAATGGGTTCATAAACAGGGCATCGAAAATCTGGCAAAAAAGAAATATAATCTCTACAACAAGCTCAGGGAAGCACTTCATGAAATTGAAAATGTGATGGTTTATTGCGGGAAAAACCAGGAAAACCAGCAAGCAGTTTTATGTATGAATGTAAACGGGCTTCCTGCCGGAGATGTGGGTATGATGCTGGATGCGGACCACAATATCGCGGTGCGGACCGGCTTACAATGTGCACCGCTGGTGCATCAGCAACTTGGGACGGATAAAATAGACGGAACGGTTCGGTTTAGTTTAGGCCCGCTAAACACTGAAAAACATATCGACAGTGCAATCAGCGGTGTAAAGGATATTGCAACGCTTGTGGGCTAAATGCTCCATGATGTCAATCCCGACGTTGTGAATTCATAGCGTTTAACCTGTCCGCCAAAGGATTCCAGAGCTTTTACCACTTCAGTCCTTGTATTATTCGGGCAATAGAAAAACATAAATCCACCGCCACCGGCACCTGAGATTTTCCCCCCACTTGCACCGGCCTTACTTGCTGCATCATAAATCCTGTCGATCATGGTATTGCTGATTCCTGCCGCCATCTGCTTTTTATATTCCCAGCCAAAATCCAGAATCTCACCAATTTTCTCCAGTTCTCCCCTAAGGATGGCTTCCTTCATCATCACCGATTGCTTTTTTAGTTGGTGCATGGCTTCGATGGACTTCTTATTTTCAGCAACCACATTTTTTGATTGCGATTCGATAATTTTTGATGATAACCGGCTTGTTCCGGTAAAATACAAAACCAGGTTATATGCAAGCTCATTCAGATATTTACTTCGGATACGCAACGGGTTTACGATTACTTTATCATCCTTGTAAAATTCCATAAAGTTCACCCCGCCGAATGTTGCCGCATACTGGTCCTGTTTGCCGCCGGCCATGTTCAAATCCACACGCTCAATTTGGTAAGCAAGGTGGGCGATATCATATTCTCCCAATGGCAATTTGAGCCACTCAACAAAAGCACCGAGAATGG
>JAGYLT010000243.1 GCA_018400545.1 Bacteroidales bacterium | reverse complement strand
ATTTGCTGGAGAGGTCGATCCGGTGACTGGCTGCATTGCGGCCAATCACATCCGAAAGAATCACCTGTCCGGCCATATTCATTACGGTTACATCAATATTTTCATCGGTAACCGGAATATCAATGTTGAAAAGGCCGCTACCCGGGTTCGGGTGTACGCGAATCTCGTCCAGGTTAGTTTCGAATATGGAAGTGGCTGCGCTGGTCACTTTCATGATCATCGAACGGCCGTTTTCAGTAAACAGGCCTGCATAGGGTAATTCGTTATTAAACGTAACATTCACTTCAGTTTCCGAACCATCGGCAACATGGTAAACTTTGAAGGTCATCTGCTCCGAAGCATTCAGGCCTTCCGAATGCTGTGTGGTTACGTCATCACCATAAGCTACCAGCAACTGATTTTGCTGTTTGCCATTGTACTGAACCATACCGGCGCATGTGCCATCCTGGTTAAATACGCCGAGGATGTCGCCTTCCATCATGTTTTCGAAAGCAGCGCTGTTCACCGAAATCAAATGCATCGAACCGGTTTCCTCGATTTGCCATGGTGCATTGGTAACCGGAGCGGGAACGTTGTTTTCAACAGATTCGCTACCCTTGGTATCGCAAAGGTATGAAGCCTGTCCTTCTGCTGTCATGGTTACGAGGTATCCCTTACCCGGTTCCAGGGTTTGCAGGGTAAATAAGCCACCCTCAGGCCAGTAAACCAGTTGATCATAAATATCAAATGCATAAAGGAAATCCTCCCCAAGTTGTGAGAAGATATCGATGGCTGCTACAGGTGCGGGGCAAAGTACAGGGACGAAGCTTGCGCCGGCAATTGCAGTGAAGCTCTTATCTTCGGGCATTTCACCCTCAATACCGAGGCAACCTTCTTCGTTCATTTTAATCTTATAACCTTTCTTCACATCCCAACCCTCAAACAGGTTGATGTTTTGCGATGGCCAGTAAATACCGTCCTGGTTGGCAACAAATTCAACTTTGCCTTCTGCCACCAGCGATGCAAAAATATCTTCCATTGCCGGGTTAAAGGGATCGTTGTAAGATGAGATAGCGCTCCAGCCTTCAGGGATACAAATTACCTGTCCGGCAAGCGGATCAATCACGGTAATTTCAAACAATACGGTGGTTGATTCTGCGGGGTCGCCATCATCAGTGGCAACAAATTCGATAACGTGTGTGCCAAGGTTGTCAATTTGGCCAATCAGTTCAATGTCCACCATGGCAACATTTCCAGGAGTAACCGTAGTGCTAAATCCGGCTAATCCACCGTCATTAACCACAACATCAGTGGTTTGGCCATCTTCAGGTGATTCAAACTGAACCGAAAGATTGTAGGTTTCGCCCACCTCAACGATAGGTGTAACTACCGGGAATCCAACAGGTACCGGAGGAATGTTTGCCATGGAACCGGCTTCGATCATATTTGGATCATCCGCAGTACCAAAGGTACAACTCACGCCGAAATTATCGGTTGCTTTGATATAATATTCGAGTCCCTGTTCGGTCATGGCTGCTCCTGGAATTGTGGTTTCCCAGGTATCGCCACCAACATTACCCATGCTCATTTCGGTATAAATCGGTGTTCCGCCGGGTACCCTGTAGTACAGTTCCACTGCAGAAACACTTTCAGTTACATCCATTACATCGGCTGAAATCAAAATATCCACACCAGGCTCCGACATGGATACCGGTGTATGCATAATTTCCGGAGGAATGTTATCGATACCCACAGAATACGGATTGTTGATGGGGTCGGTTGAAGGACTGGTATTTGTAATCTGGCCGTCGGAGGCTGAAATATAAAATTCGATACCCGGGTATTCGGTTTCGGTGGAAGAAATGATTGCTGTCCGATATCATCTCCATTATCCGACATGGCTACCGAACTGTAGAGTAGCATCGCCGATTGTTCTCCAGAATACGCTGGCACTCTGAACAAATGGTTCTTCATCGTCGGTAATCAGGGCAGTAATTTCAAGGTCAACGCCTGATTCGTTTGAAACGCAGAACAGATCCAGAACAGTCTCGGTCAGTACTATTTCAGGACCGCTTCCGGGGTTAATTGTAATGAGTGATAAACCGCCGGGGTAACCGTAAGAATCATCATCGTTGAAACCGTAAACATAGAGTCCTGAAGGATAATTATCCGTGTTGGTCAGGTTGTAAGTGCTGTTGATGTTAATGGGGAAAGCACCCGCCGAGAATGTGGTGGTGGTAACCGGGGCATAATTCGCCGCATTGAGTGGAGATCCATCAAGCACCATTCCTGCCACACCATCTGTTTCAACAGAGGATGTAAAGTAATTATCGGTAAATCCGGCGCCCGGTGTTGCAAACGTATAGCCATCCAAAAACTGCTGGAAAGGCGGGATAATCATCATGAAGGGGTCACCGGGATTCTGTGAGCCATCCCAGGTATTACCATTCGAAAACTGAACAGCCAGTATCGGGTTGGTTGCCTCAACATAGGATGCCTGATCGAGAATAGTTTCATAATAATCACCAAAATTAAGTGTAGCAACAACAGACCCATTTATCGAAACATCTGTATTGTTCTGTGAAGCTAAAAATCTCCAGGTATCTCCGTTTGTTCTGCCTTCCAGAGGCCGTGTAACAAAAGTTTCGCCCCAACTTGAAATGGGCGGGATTTGCTGAACAAGGTGGTCGCAGTAACCAAAGCCTGTGGGGATGTTTGCACAGCCGGTACCACTCAGGACTGAAACGGGTTGAGTGGATTCAACAATGGAACCGGTCAGATCATCATTATTTACTGAAGCTCCCCTTACCAGGTAGGTTTCCCCTTGATTCAAAGTTACGTTAAAGGGAACTCCTGCAAGGTTTCCGTTTCTTGTATTGAAGGATGGAGTAATCGTAACAATATTGTTATCATATGGGCTCACGACCACAAATTCTGAGGCCAGTTGATCGCTTGTTCCCGGCCCAAAATAATTCATAGTTAGATATTGTGTCCCAAGGATACTTACCGGTAGTCCAAGGAAAGAATCGGTGGTAAACGGAACCTGGTTGGTTCCATAAACTGTAACAGGATCGTCTGCAACTACATGAATTCCCAACGATTCGATAGTTTGTGAACTCGTAATAACTGCATTAAGCGGAATGGTAATTCGGGTAATCGTATTTGCAGTTACTGAATAATCTTCTGAAAAACCAATGCCAGCTATGGACACATTTCCACTGGTATTTACATCACTTGAAATATCAAGAAAAAGATTCTGCCCTGAATTATCATAATTGTTCATGAATGCCAGCCAGAAATCGGTTCCCTGGTTGCTGAGTTCCTGACGGCCATTGTTCAACTGGATGTTTTTGAAGCTTTCCGGCATGCGCTGGTCGCTAATTCCAGTGTGAGGTTCGTATGCTTCACGCATTTGCTGAAGCTGTTCCTCGCTATAAACCTGGCAGCCATCGCATTGATGACTTGGAACTTGTTCTTGTGCAATTCCTTGCAAACCAATAGGCAACAGGAAAATTGCCGCAATGATAGTACGTAGTGTTTTAAACATAATTTTGAAAGTTTAGGTTATTAAAAATGTAATCTTCTTTAGCATTAAGACTGTTTACAAATAAAAAGTGTTTAGCATGCACATCAATAGAATTTTTTGATAAAGTTTGTTAAAGGAATTCGGTCATATATACTTATCTGACTGGCTGTAAGATAAATAAGCCTGATCCTTGGTAATGCCTATGGGTAAAGGGAATGCCGGGGAATTGATATTGATGTAAAATGTTCAAATCGGTAATTAAAAAAAATGTTAAAAGCACGCAGGTTTATTCCATGCATATAACCTGATAAATCTCAAAATTCTTCAGGATGGGGTAATCTTGGATTGAATTTTCTTGGATGCACTGGGTTAATAGATTTAATGAGTAATGATATTGTCAGCTTATTCACCGGGAAAGCTTTTGGGTGGGCCATAATCGGGATTTGTCAGAAATTCATCATCACGAAGGGTTTTGATGAAAGCCATAAGATCAGATTTTTCGGAAGGGGTGAGTTGGATGCCGCCGTTGGCGATGTGGTGCATCAGCGGATCGATTTGTGGTGAGTTCACCAGATCGTGCGAATAAAATTCGATCACTTCATCAAGTGTGGCGAACCTGCCGTCGTGCATGTATGGGCCGGTAAGTTCGATGTTGCGAAGCGTGGTGGCCTTGTATGCACCTTTGTCCATGGGATCGCCGGTGATGGCGTAGCGGTCGCGCGGATCGTTAAAAGCGGAGTCCTTGCCGTTATTGTAGAATTTGTTGGTGGTGAAAAGCGGGTTCCCGAAACCGCCATGG
>JAGYLT010000242.1 GCA_018400545.1 Bacteroidales bacterium | reverse complement strand
GTTTACCCCGCTTAATGCAGGCATCAGCCCGATGCACATGGGCGCTGTGAACTGGGTTGATTATGATGGCGATGGCGATTATGATCTTTTCTGCTCGGGACAGGATTATTCCATGAATGCTTATGCCACGCTGTATTCGAACGAAGATGGTATTTTCGTGCCCGCAGGCCTGGGCTTACCTATTGGATTCTGGAACTCAGCAGGCTGGGGCGACTACGACAATGATGGGGACCTCGACCTGGCTTATTCATGGTACTCAGCTGGCGTAGCAACCAGCGCGATTTTCAGGAATGATGCCGGAACTTTTGTGGATATAAATGCCGGATTGCCCGGATTAACTGCAGGCTCGATGGAATGGGGTGACTACGACGGAGACGGCGACCCTGACCTCCTATTTACCGGAACACCTTCCGACTTCAGCAATACACTGGTGCTGATCTACCAAAATAATGACGGGGCCTTTACAGAAATTGGAGCCGGCATGATGGATTGCGCATGGTACAACAACGCCGTATGGTGCGATGTTGAAAACGACGGAGATCTTGATGTACTCTACATTGGCGATGACGGCAGCGAATACCCATTTGTGGTTTACACCAATAATAATGGAACGTTTGAAATGGTAAATACAGGCCTTACCGGTGTTCGTACAAGCAACGGAAATATTGGCATCCTCACAGGCGACATTGATAATGACGGAGATATGGATGTGGTAAATACCGGCGACGATCCGGGTTACAATAAATCAACCAAAATATTTTTGAACGAGAATGGCACCTTTTCCGAACTCAACCATGATATCCCCGGTTTTGGGTCGGGAACCCTTGACCTGAGTGACATTGATAATGATGGCGACCTGGACCTTTTCTTTGTGGGATATGATAACAGTTCAAATGCAGATGTGGCAATTTTTATCAATGATGCCAACTCAAATACCTACAGCACAAATATGGCTCCGGATGCTCCTGCAAACCTGACCTCCATAGTTGATGGAAGCTCAGTGCAACTTTCCTGGGATGCGGCAACCGACGATCATACACCGCAAGTTTCATTGCAATACAACATTTACATTGGCACCGAAAGCGGCCTTGGCGATGTGGTTTGTGCACAGTCGATAACCGACCCGCTGGCTGCCAATTTCGGATTTCATATGGTGCCAAAACAGGGAAATTGCCAATTCCAAACAGCTTTTGAAATGGATGACCTTGAAGATGGTGTGTATTTCTGGAGTGTTCAGGCCATGGATCAATCTGGTGCTGCATCAGTATTTGCTGATGAGCAATACTTTGATATCGGTAATGTGACTTCAGTTCTTGAAACCGGTAGTTCACTTAAAGTTTATCCAAATCCTGCTTCAGACGTGCTTCACATCTCAAATTCAGCAGGTAAGGTAATTGAAATTACTATTTTCAGTTCGACAGGCCAGGTTTTAATTTCTGACAATAACCGGGAAACCATTGATGTATCTGCACTGACAACAGGACTATATCTCCTTGAAATAAAAACTGATGTATCAACATTTATAGAGAAACTTCAAATCAAATAAGAAAAAAAACGAGCAGAAATGAAAACAGCCTCAAGACGCAAATCCTGAGGCTGTTTTTCATGACAATACTCTATCCTATTCCTCAATCTCAAGCTTAAAACCAGTTCCGTGCACATTTACAATGGTAATACCAGGATCGCTTTTGAGGTATTTTCGAAGTTTGGCAATAAATACATCCATGCTTCTGCCGATGAAGTAATCATTGCCGCCCCATATTTTTTTCAGTGCCGTTTCGCGGGGCATAATCTGATTGCGGTGTTCGATAAGTAATTTTAATAATGCCGACTCTTTGCGGGTGAGGCGTTTTTCTCCGTCATCAGAAGCTAAAAGCATATTTACCGGATCGAAAGTAAACTTGCCGATGGTATGCTTTCCGTGTACAGGGTTGGCACCTGAACGTTCCATTATCATACATCGTTTCAGGATGGCCTTGATCCTGAGGCTGAGTTCTTCGGTACTAAACGGTTTTGTAATATAGTCGTCGCAACCGGCTGTAAACCCCCGTACACGATCGTCTTTGAGTGATTTGGCCGTTAAAAAAATGATCGGTACTTCCTCGTTTTCTTTACGGATATCTTCCGCAAGAGAAAACCCGTCTTTTTTTGGCATCATCACATCCAGCAGGCAAAGGTCGAAATGTTTTTTCCGGAAAATAGTAAGCGCCTCCTGCCCGTCTTTACACAACGAAACACGATAGCCCAGCATGTCAAGATAATCAACAAGCACCGTGCTTAAATTTGAATCATCTTCGGCCAGAAGAATTGATATTTCATTGTTATCTTTCATTTGCTGTTCTTTTTGTTACCGACAAATTTAGTACAAAATACACCATGTGCAACTTATCACACCCAAATCTGACATCCATCACACTATGTTCGTTGGTCTGCATCTGCTGTTTGCACGACTTTTTTAAACGGGACCCACACCGCAAAGGCGCTGCCTTTACCCGGTTTCGATTTCACGTCAATCCGGCCACCATGCGCCTCAATAATGGTTTTAACATAGAACAATCCAATTCCAAATCCCTTTACGTCGTGGAGATTACCTGTAGAAATGCGATGGAATTTTTTAAAAATGTCTTTACGGTCGCTGTCGTTCATTCCGATACCGCGGTCTTCCACGGTTATCATTATTCCTTTGCGGTCGCTGTGGGTTGAAATTGTGATTTCCGGTTTTTCGGGTGAATATTTGTTGGCATTGTCAACCAAATTATTTAAAACGCTGGCAATGTGTTGTGGATCAGCGGCAATAAAATTTCTGGCTGCATTAAGGCGTTGCCTGATGTGTCCATCCCTTTCAGAAACGACGATATCAAAACGCTCTGCCACCTGCCGGATGATTTGATGCACGTCAACCTGCCGCAATTTCAATTTGTAATCACCCCGGTCGAGGATAGCCACCTGGAGCACCTGATCAACCTGGTTTTTCAAACGTTGGGATTCTGAAAAAATGATGTCTGCATAATTGGTCACCTTTCCCGGGTTGTTGCGAATGTTGTCTTTTTTGAGCAATTCACTGGTAAAAGAAACAGTGGCTATGGGTGTTTTAAATTCATGGGTCATATTATTTACAAAATCAGTTTTCATCTCCGACAACCTTTTCTGCCTGAGATAAGACCTTGCTGTGAGCCAGAAACCGACAATTACAATCAGCATAAAAATGCCCGACAATATAATGTAAACCTGCATTTTGCTGAAAACAAAGGGCTTTTGCATCGGGAAAAATACGGCGAGCATGAATTTCTCCTCCTGGAAAATGCATGAAATCTGTGCCTTGTGCTCGGATTGCAGTAATTGCTTCCTGTAGTCCGGATTGCTGATCATGATAAACTTTGGTTTATCTTTATAATAGATACCATAATAGTAAACATCACAGAGTTCCAGATTCCTGAATTCGGAATCGATCATTGTTTTGATCAGGTTAGTATCAAGCGACCTGATGAACTGCTCGTGATAATTCTGGTCTTCACCCAGATTTAGAAATTTTGCTGCCTTTACCGAGTCGTGTTGCAGTGCCATTACCTGATTGACAACACGTTTCAAACCGAGATGGGCATTTTGATAAAACTGCTCATTTTTCATCAACAAAGCATCCTTTACCCAATAAAACTGGGTGATGATGATGCCTGAGAGCGATATGGCAGTTACTACAATTATTACTGCAAACAACCGTTTATTCATGACTCAAAATTAATGGACAAATAGTGTAAAACTAAAAATTAACAGATCATTAACAGTATTTAACAGCGCATTAACATCTTAGGGGGCACTGCCGGAGTATGTTTGCAGCAAGTAAATAATTAATAACATTAAAAATTAGAAATTATGAAAAAAGTACTGTTATTCTTATCACTGGCACTTTTCTTATCTGCAGGCGTTGTAACAGCCACTAAAATTCAGGCAGTTAATGATTATTCAGTTGAAGCAGTTGTTGATAATGACAATTTAAACTCTATCACACCGTTTGCTGATGATGACGAAAAGAAGAAAGATGTAAAATCATCCAAGTGTGCAAAAGAAAATTGCAACAAAGAAAATTGCAAAGAAAAGTGTGATAAAGCCGAAGCCAAATGCAACAAAGGAGAAAAGAAATGTTGCGATAAAGGTAAAGGTAAAAAATAGTAATTAGTTAGAGAGAGATAATTTTTTCATTTCATTTTTTTGTCCCCACCGCCCGGTGGGGTTTTTTTTTGCCTTTTTTTTTAAAAAATTTAGCCGGGGTTTCGGTGATTTTTACCCGATAGCTATTCCTTGTTTTTTGTATCT
>JAGYLT010000241.1 GCA_018400545.1 Bacteroidales bacterium | reverse complement strand
AACTGACGAAATCTGCTCATCCGGGTCATCGGCAAACAGCTGCACAGGTGTCATCCCGTCAGGGTCGCCCATCCAGGCATACCAAGGCTCAGGATTGGTTTTTTCTCCCGGACGCAGGTAAAATCCTGTTGGTGGCTGCACCGGGTCCGGACAGGTTTCTTCGCGGAAGGAGGTATGAACCAGAGATCCGCTTAACATATAGTTAAAACCGCGAATGTCGATGGAAAGCCATTCCGGGTTAAAATCCGGAATCTCATAAAGTATGTTGTCGAGCTGAATGGGCTCAAAAAGATTTCCCTGCCATGCAAAAATGGTTTCTGACCGGCCGATGAACATGTCTTCGGTTTGCGGATCGGGAACATCTTCAGGCAGAGGTGGTCTGTTTACTTCCGGATAGCCGGGCCATTCGGGCGTTGACCAGTTGAAAACAATCTCTATCTCAGTGGGAAAATCAGGGTTGCGCGGCTCAAGGAATAAATTGGCCGTGATTCTTTTGCTCCTGGAATTGTCAACCGGATGATCGTAAAACCAAACGTTCCACCAGCCGTAATTGGGATATTCGAACCACGTGCCTTCGTTATAGCCGGTTCCGCCAAACGCTCCCGGAAATCCTTCTTCTGTCATCTCCACCATAAAATCATCGATGCGCTGCAACAGGGGTGAAAGGAAAATATAGTTGTTATCCCCTGATACCATTTCAATCAGGCCATCTCCCACGGGATCAAATGAGTTTGGAATGGGTGAGTGCGTCCACGGCCAGGGATCGGGCTGGGTGAAAACTGCCGGTTCATATCCCATTTCAAAGGGGCTCCACATGATCTGATTTGCGGGATTATCCACCTGAGTAAATATGAAACGCGGATGAAATCCGAAAGTGGAAGTAAATTCACCCCCGTAATCATCAAACTTGTGAATAGATTGCGTGCTGTTGTCAGGATCAGGTATGTGAATTTCGACAAACACATCAAAAAACGAATCTACACCACCCATGTTAACAGCAATGGGTTCAACACTTTGCAGGTTGAGCTCAACGATTTCAATCGGTATGGTTTGATCGTCAGGTAATGGTTCGCTGAAAAAGACGTCTCCCATACGCTCAAGCCGCAAATCCGGCTCCGGCAAAGTGGTCCCGGCTGAGAAGGCCCCTTCCAGATCGATGGTGCCGCTAAACGGTTCAGATCCCGGACCAAAGAAATCCGGTGGCAAAGGCGGATACAATCCATTATCGCCAAGTACAATCTGACCGCATGTAACCGTGAAAAACTCTGACCCGGCCATGATGTATTCCGTCCTTGAATTTTTTAGTTTATCGCCATCAATACCCTTTTCGGGCGTGGCAGTATTATCGGCAACAGCCGATATTTTTGAAGATGTATAACGGGAATCTTTGTCTCCGTTATCGCTGTTTTCGGCAATTGTAATTTCCTGGCACAGAAATACCAGCATTGCCATTGTAACAAATGTGTAGAAAAACTTTTTCATAACTGTTAAGTATTTAGGTTTTCAAATTTTTGTTTGTTTACATTGATGAAAATCAACTTTATGGGGTGAAGAAAAAAAAGCCAAACAAACCAAAAAGGCCTATTTCTGTGCTAAAAATAAACAATCCTGATCGGTCTGGCAAGCTTTTCACTTTTTTGTTTTCAAATTTCTTCATTTTCACCTTTTTAAAAAAGGGTTGTTTTTTTAATAATTGGCTTTAGGGGTTAGGGGAACTGACTGGGTTGTGATGAGAAAAAAGCAGTAAAAACGGGGGGTTAATTCATAATAGTATCAAATCTCATTTATAAAATTCTTGTTGTTTACTGATTTCTTTTTTTCTGTATTTCAAGTCGCGTGCCCATTTTTGCCTGTAAAGAAAAATGCTGAGCTATTCGATTTTAAGTCTTTGAAAAAGAACAAAATAAAACCACCAACTTTTTATTAGTCTTTCCACTCAATTTTGAGAGGCCTAAACCAGTGGGTGATTTTCACCCTGTGTTTTCACCCAAATGGGTGAAAATCCGCACCCAATATTTTCCTCAGAAAGTACATCACGAAATTAAGAACTGATAAAAAAGCCTTCCCGGATTTCGCCGGGAAGACCCGAAGTAATTCGAACTCCTCCTGCAAATGTTATTTACGAATTACTATTTTCTTTGAAATAACCTGGTTGTCACTGAAAATCCTGAGTAAATAACATCCCTCAGCAAATCCTGAAACATCCAGTGTGGTTTCTTCTGCATTGGTAACAGTGCTGATGATTTCGTTGCCAATGATGTCAGTGATCAGAATTGTTGCGGACTCAGGCATAAAACCAAGATTTATCTTCAGGAAATCTGTTGCCGGGTTCGGGAACACGCTGACTTCATCAACAACCAACGCATTCTCCATTCCGGTCTTCAGCTCCATGAGCGAAATTCCGTTTGGCGTAAAATAATTGCAATCGTTCATTGCATCCCCGCCGGATTGAATATTCAGTATTCTTTCTTCTGATGTACCGGCATCAAAAATCCTGTATGTTATCTCTTCTCCATCAAGCATTCCATCAACCTCGTACGTTGTAGGATCATCGCCATAAATGGCCATCACCTGGCCGGCACCTGAAACGGTGGTGTATCCCACACATAAGCCATTCTGGTTAAAAGCCCCAATGACATCACCAACATTAAATTGAGAGGTTACCGCTTTTGAAATGGCCATTAGATGCGACCCTGGTGTTGGTTCCACAACCGGCCAGGGTGATTCTCCAATTCCTGAACCGGATGGTTCTGTGTTGCCCAAAGGTGATGATTTGGCCGGGAAGTTAATAGTGACCGTTGCGGTTACATATACATAATAGCTCTGCCCGGGCTGCAGCACACTGAGGGTGGTAATGCCCATTGCAGGCCAGTAAACGCAGGACCCGGCAATTTCCTTAACCAGCATCACCTGTGGAACATTAAACAGGCCGGATGTAGCTTTTGCCGTTGAGCTCAACATGGGTATCAAATGCCAGCCTGGATTTAGGGTTAAGGAGCGTGAGACAAGTGCACTTCCGGTAACCGTTAATACAGCATCCTGACTTACCTTGGCAACGTAGCCACTGGTTGTATCCCATGTGTTCAGGGTATTTATTCCGGCATCCGGCCAAAAAACACCTGTCATGTTTCTGAGGATGACCAGCTCGTTGCTGATCGGGCTCATCAAAGCGTCCATATTATTGATGACAGGATTCAGATAACTTGAAATGCCATTCCAACCTTCAAAAAGAACTACTTCCTGTTTTTCTCCGCTTACCCAAATATCGAAATATTCCATGGTTTCATACTCAGGGTGAATCATGTTCTGAACCATGAATCTTACCCGATTTGTATCTATAGATTGCATTTCAGGGACTTGAATTTCGAAGCCGATGTAAGCTGAATCGCCCGGAAATAACATCAAGGAAGTAAATTCAGGTGTAATGGGCCAGCCTTTTTCATCCATTGCCAGAGCTATTATATCTGCCGGTTCAAAGCCATTATTATAAAAAGCAATGGTGGTTTGTAACCAATCACCAGGCTCTCCTTCCAGATTTCCGGATGCTTCAACCTGCACGGGGTTTACAATAGAAATTGTTCCCGAACCATAACCTACGGGCAAGCCATCAAAATCATAGCATTCGATTGTTACAGTAAAGGCATCTCCTGGCAGGGCATAGAAAGGAATTTCGAAGTTTACAAAATACGGCGGTTCAGCATATTCCATCACCAACAGATTTTCACCAGTAGTAGCATTGCAAACAGATACCATAGCCATTGCTGCCCCGGCTTCGCCCATAGATGACATATCAAACATTGCCTCAACCGGAGCTCCGGGAAATGATGTTCCAGGCATCACCGGCTGACACATGCATACAAGCTGGCCATCCATATCTTCCTCGGGCAATTCTTCCGACAAAAAGGTTGACTTGTTAATATCGAATACACCACCCGTTGTAGAAATCCTGGCATAATCTGTTCCTGCAGCATCTTCGTCCATTACAGGCTTTCCGGTATGTTCACCAGGAAAATCGTAAGTTGCCAAAACAACAGGGCCTCCCGGACCGCGAGCATCCACAATGTGAACATTTCCCCCGGTTGTTGCAACTACATAAACTCCGGGAATTCCATTGCGAACAACATATAAAGGGCTATTGGGTAAATTCAAAGGACCACCGGCCACCTTTGGTCCATCGGGATGATCAAGATCAACAATCCAAATCTGTCCATTTTGATTTACGAATAATAACTTGTCTTTATGGGCGCCACCAGGAATTATTAAACTATCCATCTCTTTATCAGCAGGAACAAAAGGAGCTCCGGGCAGGTTA
>JAGYLT010000240.1 GCA_018400545.1 Bacteroidales bacterium | reverse complement strand
CATCATGCTTTCTATCATTGTAGCCATTGCAAAGAACCACGCCATAGGAAAAGACAACCAGCTATTGTGGCACATATCCGAAGACCTGAAGCGGTTTAAAAGACTAACTTCCGGACACAAGGTGATCATGGGCAGAAATACACTGCTGTCGTTACCAAAAAGACCCCTGCCCAATCGCACCAACATCGTGATCACCGATGATCCCAATGAGGTTTTCGAGGGCTGCGTAATGGTTTATTCCATCGAAGATGCCGCCGCAAAATGCAAGAAGGAGGAAGAGTGTTTTGTGATGGGTGGGGCTTCCATTTACCAACAATTTTTGCCCCTGGCAGATAAGCTCTACATCACCCGCGTAAATAAGGATTTTGAAGGAGACACGTTTTTCCCTCAAATCGATGAAAAGGATTGGAAACTTGTGGATAAGTCAGCAGATTTTGAAATGGCAGACGGGAGTTTCAGTTACCGGTTTGAAACCTATCTGAGGAAAGGCTAAGGTTTTTAAAATTTGTTGATTAACTTTGTACAAATTCATTGCTTATGACCCTATCAAATATAAAAGCTAAAATAATTCAGAAAGTCAATTCCTCTGAGAATTTTGAATTACTTTCCGAAGTGGTAAGGCTTATGAATATTCATTCCGTCGACGAAGAGGTCTATGAACTATCGGAAGAGCAACAATCTGCACTTAAGGAAGCCAGGGCTGATTATAAAAGTGGTAATTTTCTTACCGATGATGAAGCAAACAATGAAGTAGATTCATGGTTAGAAAAATAATCTGTTTCTAATCCTCCTCCCAAAACCGCGATCCGTTCACATCGCCGCGGAACAGCACTTTGAGGTCGTTCACGGCATCCGCACCCTCCACTGTCACTTCACCATTAAATACTACCAGGTTCGGGGCCGGAAGGCTGTCAACGATCAGGATCGATCGTTTCTGAATCAGGTCGGCATCGAGACTGTCCACAACAGCATCAACATTGGCATCGGCAGCAATCAGGGCTGCCCCATCAAGCGTAAATCCCGGCACATTATTTTGGTGTAAACTTACGGCCAGTGCATCCGTGGAGTTGACGCCACCCCATGCCAGGCCGGTTGAAGCTTCCAGATTGTATTTTCCGGAGCGCAACCCTGAAAAAGCATAACTCCCGTCAGCCGCGCTCATGGTGGAATCCACACAGCAGGAATCACTGTCAACGAGGTAAATCTTCACATTCCCGAGAGCGGTTTGCAGGGTATCATCGTATTTCACGGTGCCGGAAATATTGTACAGCTCATGTGCATAGGCTTTGATGCACAAATCGTAATGATAGGGCGTTCCCACTCCCACGCCGTACCATGCCGTAGGCCAGGTATCCGGATCTGGCGCAATCCAGTATTTGCCGCTTTCCAGTTCCGGTTGGGCATAACCGCCAATGGTATCTTCCACAGCAATGGGCCAGATATCTTCGGGATCGTTGGAGTCGTATTTAATCTGTACATAAAAATCTTCCCCTACCGGTATGTGAATGGCCGAATCCAGGTCGAAGGTGTGATAGCCAGGTAATTCGAGTAAAGTCTCATCCTTACCACCAAGCAATCCGTAAACCGAATCCTGGAAATGATCGAATATTTTGATCTCCACACCACAGTTGGTTGATACGATGAACGAACCGATTTTGGTGATCTCCTGTTCACGATCGGATGCTTCGAATTTCACCAGTCCGTAGGCAGTTTCACCGGTAAATCCCACTCCCCAGTATCCGCCAATTTCATCATATTGATGGATATACGTTCCGGTTTCATTTTCCATCACCTCAGGCCAGTAGCCGTTGTATTTCCCGAACTGCGAATCGTTGTACGAAATGTAATAATATCCGCCTTCACCGAAACCCTGCCCCCAGGTATTGCGGACGATCCAGGCACCCGGCCCGCCGGCGGTCATCAGGGTGTCGTTCCAGCCTACGATTACACCGGCATGGTTTACCGAGCTGCCGGTATAGTAATAGGTATAATTCTCGGGATCGTAATAATTACTGTTCCACATCAGCAGGCTCCACACCGGGCCATAGTCCATCACGGTTTGCTTGATGTAATCCATATCCTGTGGCGGCGGATAGCGTGATTCATGGATGTAATACAACGCCGAAAACTCCGTGGGGCAGTCGTCGTTGCTGCTGGTGCCTCCGGGGTGCGGATCCTCAATTTCCAGATAGGGCCCCGAGCGCCGTGCAAAATATGCCGACGACATCCAGTGGTTGCCGTTGGTATTTCGCGAAGGAATGTATCTGTGGCAAAATTTCAGGTTGTTGTCTGATAGATTGTATTCCGGATAGCCCAGCATTTTAAGCCTGGCCTCCACACACCCCATGGTTGAATAGGCCCAGCAGCCTCCCGGCGATTGCGATTTCACCGGAGTGAGGAAGTCGGTTTCCCTCAGATCGTAAACCACCGGGAAATCCCGGCTTATTTCAGATTCGAATTTTTTCCAGCGGTCGTATTCGGGGCGGACGGGTGGCAGGACAATGCCATATTTTTCCATCTCCCGGAGTTGCTCGTCGGTGATGGAAAAGTCCGGGTCGGCAGGTTGTTTTTGCGGCAAGGGTTGGGCGAAAATGCCGATGGTGAAAAAAAGAACGATAGTAAGTATAAATGTTCTCATATGATATTTGTTTAATAGCTTGACAGACAGTTTTTACCGATCCAAATAAATCCTGATGAATGAATATTGACCAAAATTCTCCGGAAAACCACCAGGCAACCTTCTGACAGTTTATAAATACCGCCTAAATCGAATATCTCAAAAAAACACAATCAATATTCAGCAAATTTTCTATCCACCGATAATCAGCTTAACTGTCTTATTTTGCATGCCTTCCGGTGTCTCCATCCAAAATCTCAAAAGATAAATACCTTCTTTCAGATCGTCTGTTTTTAATCGGTTTGGCACACCAAATATACTATGGATTTCTTTTCCTGAAAAATCCATCAGGCTGATTTTAATGATTTTAACACCTGCATCCCGTGGATATTTGATGTTCAGATAGTCGTGAACGGGATTGGGAAACACATGAATTCCGTAGTCGGTGGCAGGTTCTTCTCCGGTGCCGGCCGGTGGTGCCGTTGTACCTTCAAAATAGCCAAGTCCGCCCGAGTAGTTGCCTACGATCATATCGGGATATTCATCATTATTCAGATTGCCGGTAGAAACAGCAGTTCGGATTCCCTCATCAATCCACAGGTAATTTTTCATCACCAGGTTAAAAGCGCCATCGAGGTTACCGCTGATATTGTCGTAATAAAAAATTTCTCCAAACTCCGATCCGGCAAAAAGATGGATTTCACCGTTTCCATCCCTGAAAAAATGTGGGATGCAATAACCAAAAATGGAGCGGTTGGGATTGCGCACATCCACCCGGCCAAGGCTGTCGGTGAAAAAGGTAAACTCAGGATTGGATGCGGTTCCGGTATTGCGGTAATAGGTGATGGTGCCATTGCGGCGCCCGACAACAAGGTCTTCGAGTCCGTCGTCATCCAGATCGAAAAGCTGTGGCGCACTGTAGCTTCCTGCATCAATATTCTGATACCCCTGGTCGGTGAGGGTAAAATCCGCAGGCTGTCCTGGCTGAGCCGAATTCTCAAAATAAAACAGGGTGCCGGCCTCATTGCCCACCAACATGTCCTGGTCGCCGTCACCATCCAGATCGCCAAATGTGGGCACGGCGGCAAAAGGTTTTTCATGTTCGGGAAAGTAATCCGGCAAGCCGGCATAGTTGCGTGTGACCAGCCTGAATGCCGGTTCAGTGGCAGTGCCCGTGTTTTCAAGCAGGGCCAGTTGAGCACGATAATCACAGTAAAGGTTTAGTCCTGCCCCGTAGTACGAAGAATCAAAATATCCGAAGTTACCCAACACGATGTCCTGCAAGCCGTCACCATTGTGGTCGAACAGCACCGGGACTGCACCGGCGCCAAAGTCGAGCATCTCATCCTGCAGGAAAGCTTTCGTCGTTATTTCAAAATCGGGATTGCCGGTTTCTCCGTTGTTGATGTAGAGCCAGTTGTTGTTGACATTTCTTGATTTCACGAGGCTGGGATCGAACGGGCTGACGATCATATCTTTTGCGCCGTCGTTGTTCACGTCGAGGTAAAACATCGCCGGGAATGACAGCAGGTCGATTGGGGTGTCGTAATCAGGAAATGTGAATGTGTGCGAAGTCATTAGTGCTTCCCCGGGCGTGCCTCCATTGGTCAGCAAGACCGGTGCAGCATAATCCACATCGCCAAGCAGGAGATCGTAAAGGCCATCGCCGTTGTTGTCGAAGATCATGAAAGTGGAGCCGGTGTGTTTGGGG
>JAGYLT010000024.1 GCA_018400545.1 Bacteroidales bacterium | reverse complement strand
ATTTTGCTTTTGTATTCAAGAGCAAAATGATTATTTGGACAAAGCTACCGTAAATCCTTAAATGTACAAACTATCTATTACTTTTGCCCGCAAATTCCAATGCTTTGAATCCACTCAAACGACTGGCGGGACAAACGGCCATTTACGGGCTGAGCAGTATTGTGGGGAGGTTGCTCAACTACCTTCTCGTTCCGCTATACACGCGTGTGCTCTTCACTTCGGATTATGGCATCTACACCGAGATGTACGCCTGGGTATCCATTTTGTGGGTCATCCTCACTTATGGCATGGAAACCACGTTTTTCAGGTTTTCGGAAACCGAACGCAACGGTGAACGGGTTTACAGCACTTCACTGCTTTCGCTGGCCGGCACTTCCATAATTTTTCTGGCACTGGTGCTGGGAAACTCCGGACCCATTGCTCAATGGCTGGGCTACGCAAACAGCACCCATTATGTGGTTTATTTCGGACTGATCCTCACCTTTGATGCTGTGGCTGCCATCCCGTTTGCCAGGCTCCGGCAGCAAAACCGTCCCATTCGGTTTGCCACCATCAAACTCATCAATATCGGGCTGAACATCGGATTCAACCTGTTTTTTATTCTGCTTTGCCCCTACCTGTTGAAAACGCAACCTGACACTGCCATTGGCGGATTGATCACCTCATTTTTTAATCCGGATGACCTGGTTGGCTATATTTTTATTTCAAACCTCATTGCCAGTGCAGTAACGCTGGTATTGCTGATTCCCGAATTCCGGCTGAAACAGTTCTTGTTCGACCCTGCCATCTGGAAACGGATGCTGGCCTACACCTGGCCGCTGATGATCGTGGCCATTGCCGGATCCATAAACCTGTCGATGGACAAGATTTTACTGGCCAACCTGTTGCCGGGAGCATCAGAGGAAGAAATAATGTCGCAGGTTGGTATTTATGGTGCATGCTACAAAGTGTCGATTATCATGACGCTTTTCGTGCAGACTTTCCGCTATGCCGCAGATCCGTTTTTCTTTTCGGAAGCCGGCAAATCAGATTCCAGAAAAATTTACGCTGATGTGCTGAAATATTTCACCATTGTCAGCGCCCTGATTTTCCTTGCCACCACATTGTACCTTGATTTTGTAATTCGCTTCATCGGCGTGGCCTACCGCGATGGCCGCGATGTAATCCCCATTCTGCTCATGGGAAACCTTTTTCTCGGCATTTTTTATAATCTCTCATTTTGGTATAAACTCACCAATAAAACGATTTACGGAGCCGGCTTATCCGTATTCGGGGCAACGGTAACCATTATGCTCAACATTATTTTAATTCCCCGGATCGGATATTTTGGTTCGGCGTGGGCATCGTTTGCTGCATATTTTCTTATGATGACCATCTCCTGGTTTTTAGGCAGGAAGCATTTTGCGGTACCTTATGACCTGAAAAAAATCCTGTTTTACCTGGCATTTGCCGCCATTTTGTTTTTCGTTTCCAAATTTACTGCACTGGATGAGGGCATCATGAATTACCTGCTTTCCACTGCATTAATCTTTTTCTATCTGATTGCGATCATTTTTATGGAAAGAAAAAACCTGATTCCACTGCTTCGAAAAAAATAATGCTCAAACTTCCTAAAATCATCAAATTCAGCAATTTAAACTGGAAATAAAATCCCTGCACAATTTTTGGTAATTTTGCACCCTTTTTTAAAATCATCATTTTGGCATGAAAGTAAAAATCGTAAATAAATCGCATCACCCGCTTCCGGCTTATGAGACCAGTGCTTCCGCCGGGATGGATTTAAGGGCCAATCTTGACAAACCCATTACGCTTTCCCCGCTGGAGCGCACCCTGATCCCAACAGGCCTTTTTATTGAATTACCCGAAGGCTTCGAAGCGCAGATCAGACCCCGCAGCGGACTGGCCATCAAAAAAGGAATTTCGCTGGCCAATACTCCGGGCACCATCGATGCTGATTATCGTGGTGAAATCAAGATCATCGTCATCAACCTATCGAATGAAAAAGTGGAAATTGCTGATGGCGAGCGCATTGCTCAAATGGTGATATCGAAGGTTGAACGGGCCGGCTGGATTGAAGTTGACCAACTGGAAGAAACCGAACGCGGTGCCGGTGGTTTCGGTCATACCGGAACAAAGTAACCATCTGACACCTGCTTACTTTTCATGGCATCAAACAATTTTATCCCTCACCCAATGTTAAAAAGCCATATGATCACTGAAAAACAAATACTGATGATATTTCAAAAACCCATATTTGCCTTTTTGCTATGCTTCCTGTGTTTTCAAATAACAGGTTCTCACCTGTTTGCCCAGTCGCAAAATGATACCCTGAACGAATTTGAAACCAAACAACTAAGAGCGGCATTCATTGATGGCAACAAACAGAAAATCCTTGAAAACTGGGATGATGCTGAAGCCAGTTTTAAAAAGGTCCTGAAAATCGATCCCGCTCATGACGCATCCATGTATGAACTGGCCAGGATTTACAAGCGGGAGGGACGCGTTGACGATGCGGTGCTCCTGATGGAAGATGCGATTACGATTGACCCGAAAAACGAATGGTATTATATTTTGCTGGCTGACCTTTACCGGCAAAACCGCCAATTTGAAAAAGTTGCCGGAGTATTCGGGAAATTGATTGATCATTTTCCTGAAAAAATGGACTACCGCTACGACCTGGCCGGCATATACATCATCATGGGCGACTACAAAACGGCCATTGAAATGTATGATGAGATCGAATCGCAGATTGGCATAACCGAAGAGATATCGCTGAAAAAGCGTAATCTGTGGAACAACCTGAACAAACCCCGAAAAGCCATGGATGAGGTTAAAGCACTGGTTGAGGCCTATCCGTTCAATACGCGATATATGCAAATCCTGGCCGAATCGTACGTAAATGATGAAGATTATGATAAAGCCCTGAAAATGTATCAAAAGGTGGTGGAAATCGATCCGGAGGATCCTTACATCCACATCTCGCTTTCAGACCTCTATCGTAAAAAAGGTGAAGAAGACAAAGCCCATGAGGAACTCAAGCTGGGTTTTGCAAATCCCGAACTGAAACTCGATACCAAAATTCAGATACTGATTACCTACTATACGTTCGATCAGCTATTTAACGAAAAGAAGGACCAGGCCATCGGGCTTGCCGAAATTTTAAACGATGCCCACCCCGGTGATCCAAGGTCTATGTCGCTTTATGGAGACCTGCTTTACCGGTCGGGCGAACTGGAGAAATCGCTTCAAATCATCGATGGTGTGCTGAAAATTGACGGCAGCAATTATGGCGTTTGGGAACAGAAATTGTTTATCGAGAACGAATTGCAAAGAAATGAAGATTTAATTGCAACCAGCAAGCAGGTCAGCGAACTTTTCCCCATGCAACCCCTGCCCTATCTGTTTAACGGCTTTGCCAATTATCAGTTGAAAAACTATGAGGCAGCGCGAAAATCGCTTGAAACTGGTTCGAAACTGGTGGTGGGCAACGACAGGCTGCAGGCTCAGTTTTACAGCACGCTCGGCGACATTTATAATCAGATTAAAGACCACAAAAAATCGGATGAATATTACGATAAAGCTCTGACAATAAACCCGACGGATGCATACGTACTGAATAATTACAGCTATTACCTTTCGCTGCGCGGTGAAAAACTCGAGAAAGCCAAAGAAATGGCAAAGCGGGCCAATGAAATCGAACCCAACAGCCCGTCGTTTATGGACACCTATGGCTGGGTTCTTTATAAACTGGGCGAATATGAAGAAGCCGAAATTTGGGTAAAGAAGGCTTTGGATCATCCGGATGAGGACGGTGCCGTATTGCTGGAACACTATGGCGATATTTTGTACAACCTCGGCCGAACTGATGAAGCACTAAAATACTGGCAAAAAGCAAAAGATACAGGACAGGAAGCTTCGGAATTCCTGGATAAAAAAATCAGGGATAAAAAACTATACGAATAATCTCAACCAAGCACTAAAAAATGAACTTCAAACAACTGGCATTCATTGCCCTGGTGGGAATACTCATAGCAAGCCTGCCTGCGTGTAAAAGCAAGCGCAGTGTAATCAAAACGCCAATCAAGGAGGAGGGGCCAGAATATCTTTTTTCGAAACTCAGGCAAAACGAACTCAAGTTTAACACCTTTGAAGCAAGGTTTTCAATCGAATACAACCAAAACCGCACCTATCACGATTTCAAGGGGCAGATCAGGATGGTGAAAGACAGCATCATCTGGATCAGCTTCAACCAGGACCTGGGGATCGAAATTGCCAGGGTTATGATTACGGAAGATTCGGTGAAGTTCCTCGACCGGTTCAACAAGCAATACCTCATCACCGATTATACCTTCATCAATAATTTTTTGAATACCAACATCGATTTCGGCATTCTCCAATCAATCATACTCGGCAATGATTTTGAATACTATGAAATGGTTGAATTCAAAGCTTCTGTGGATGGAGACCTTTACAGACTGAGTACTACGGGACGGAGCAAACTAAAAAAGTATGTCCGTAATGTTGATGATGCCCAACGCATTTTTCTGCAAAATACATGGCTGAATCCTGAGAATTTCAAAATCGTTAAGGTTAGACTTAAAGAGCTCACAAAGGACAGCAAGAAGCTTTCGGCAGACTATTCAAATTTCAAGGATATCAACGGCCAGCTATTCCCAAACGAGGTGGAATACCTGATAGAAGCCGAAGAAGCCATCAGTGTGAAGGTAAACTATAACCGGATCACACTGAATGAAAAACTGAGGTTTCCGTTTAATATCCCGTCAAAATACACCTCCGCTAAATAAAATGTATTTACCTTTGGGCCATGATTATCAATGGTTTGAAATTTCTTCCCGGTATTTTTACCTTGATTTCTTTTCTGGCTGTCTCTTTTGAAGCCCATGCCCAGCAAAGCACCCATCACCTTGAGAAGAAAAAAAGCAGGCTCGAAAAATCCATCGAATATGCTGATTACCTGATCGATGATGCCCTTAAAAAAAAGGATGCCACCCTACAGGACCTGGCATTGCTGCAATCGAAAATTGATACAAGGAAAGAACTCATAGACCAGTATCTGGATGAACAAAACCAGATTTTCGAGGCGATTTTTGAAAACATGCTGCAAATCAACGAAATCAGTGGGGAGCTTAATGGGCTGAAAGCGGAATACGCCCTGATGGTGAACAGTGCCTATCAAAACCACAACTTCTACAAAAGGCTGGTTTATGTATTGTCGGCCGGCGACCTGAATCAGGCATACTCGCGCTTTAACTATTATAAATACTACGCCCGCCGGCGAAATGCACAGATCGAACATATCAAAAGCGTAGAGGCCAGCTATTTTGGTGAAGTAGAAAAGCTTGAATCGAGGGTAGATAAAAATCAGCAACTGATTGAAAGCCTGAACAATGAATATGCACAACTTGAAGCGGAGATCAATCTGAAAAACAGTATGATCGAAAATTTAAACGCACAGGTTGAACAGCTCACTGACGAGCAACATCAAAACAGGGAATCGGCCTCCGCCCTTGAGGCCCGGATACAACAAATCATCAGCGAAGAAGGCATGGATGGGATCATCGCATCCGGAAGCCCTGAGTTGATCGAAGCCCCTTCGATTGAAGACCGGCAGTTATCCAACGGTTTTAACGACAATTTCGGCAGGCTGCCATGGCCACTCGATCGCGCCATCATCAGTTCCGGCTTTGGTGAGCAATCGCACCCCGACCTGGCGGGAGTTTTAATAAAAAACAACGGCATTAATTTTTTAACGCACAAAGATGCTGTCGTAACTTCGGTATTTAAAGGCGAGGTCACCCGTGTGATATCGGTACCAAATTTCAACCATGTTGTGATCCTTCGTCATGGTGAATTCCTAAGTGTATATTCAAATTTGATTGAAGTTTATGTGGAACCGGGAATGCATGTGGACACGAGGCAGGAGCTGGGTATTGTTTTTACTGATGATGAAAATCAAAAAGCAGAACTCCATTTCGAAATCTGGAATGGAAAAAAAATACAGGATCCTGCTAAATGGGTTGCCCCCGCAAGATTGGAATCCGCCGATACTCCTTAATCAGGGCGTTTAAATGCCTGGCTAAATTTGTTAAACATTCTTAAAGAACGACCTATTTTCATACTTAAATACCACCCTTTATCCCGAAAAATGGGTTGACAAATGGTGCTCAACGAAGGCATTAACCATTGCCCTTCAACGATTTAAATATTTCCTGATCCAGAGTTTGCTGCTGCTTACAATAGCTAACAACAATTGGCTTACTGTCCTATTTACTTGACTTCAGGGATTTACGGTATTATCTTTGCACCCCTTTTTTTGGAAATATATTTATACGTTATACTACAATATGAAGCTATCTCAGTTTAGATTCCACCTCCCCCCCGAACTCATTGCCAAAGAACCAGCCACCGACCGTGACAAATGCCGGATGATGGTGCTGGACCGGAAAAAGAAGACAATCGAACACAAAAATTTTACTGACATCCTCGACTATTTTGAAGATGGCGACGTGATGGCCCTGAATAACACCAAGGTTTTTCCTGCCCGGCTTTATGGTACCAAGGAAAAAACCGGAGCCCGGATTGAGGTTTTTCTGCTCCGTGAACTCAACCAGGAAACCCGTTTGTGGGATGTGCTTGTTGATCCTGCCCGAAAAATCAGGATCGGAAACAAGCTGTATTTTGGAGAAGATGATGCCCTGGTGGCTGAGGTTATCGACAATACCACCTCACGAGGCAGGACACTGCGGTTCCTTTTCGACGGGCCCTACTCCGAATTCAAAAAAACACTGCAGCAACTTGGAAAAACCCCACTTCCAAAAACCATCGAAAGAGAAATCAGGCCCGAAGATGAAGAATGGTATCAAACTATTTTTGCGAAACACGAGGGTGCTGTAGCAGCCCCAACTGCCGGACTTCACTTTAGCCGCGAGCTGATGAAGCGCCTTGAACTAATAGGTGTGAATTTTGCAGAGATCACACTCCATGCCGGACTGGGCAATTTCAGGCAGATCGAAGTGGAAGACCTTTCCAAGCATAAAATGGATTCAGAGGAACTGATCATCGACGAACGCGCAACCTCAATTGTAAACCGCGCCATCGACAGCAATAAAAAAGTTTGTGCCGTTGGAACTACCGTAATGAAAGCCATGGAATCGTCGTTGACCATTTCAGGCCATTTGAAGCCATTCGAGGGCTGGACCAATAAATTCATCTTCCCGCCTTATGAAATCAAACTGGCCAATGCGATGGTTTCCAATTTTCATTTGCCCATGTCGAGCATGATGATGCTGGTGTCTTCTTTTGCAGGATACGATTTCCTGTTAAAAGCTTACCGCGAGGCCATCGACAAAAAATACAAGTTCTTCACATACGGCGATGCCATGCTGATTATTTAGTGTACATCACCACAAATAATCAAAGAAATAATACTTTTGAAGGGCTGTAGTTTTGCAGCCCTTTTTTTATGGAAAACAAAGAAAAGAAATCGGTATTAATAGTTGCAGGCGGGAAAGGCAAACGCATGAGCATAGAAACACCCAAGCAGTATTTGCCCCTTAACGGGAAACCTGTATTGATGCACACCATTTTGAAATTCCACAGTTGTGTTCCGGAAATATTCATTGTTGTGGTATTGCCTTTCGATCAGATCGAAGAATGGAACCGCATCATTTCAGAGCACCGGTTTATCATTCCACACCAGATTGTGCCCGGTGGCGAAGAACGATTTCACTCGGTAAAAAACGGCCTCAACAGGATTGATGAAGATGGACTGGTTGCCATTCACGACGGTGTCAGGCCATTGGTTTCGGAAAAAGTCATCCATGAAAGTTTCAGCATTGCAAAAAAAACCGGAGCTGCAATTCCTGTTATCAGGCCTTCCGAATCGTTGAGACAAATTATTGATTCCGGAAGCAAGCCGGTAAACCGGGATGCGTTCCGCCTGGTACAAACCCCGCAAACCTTTCAAACCTCCCTGATAAAAAAAGCTTATCAGCAACCTTATGAGCCACGGTTTACGGATGATGCCAGTGTTTTTGAAGCGGATAGAAATCAGGTCACGCTTTTTGAAGGAAACCGGGAAAACATTAAAATCACATGGCCCGAAGATATTTATCCCGCCGAACATTTGATTGCCCGGAATTTGTAGTCTTTTTAGATAGCCACTTTTCTCAAGCAAATTTCAGTTACCTCAATCTTCAGGTTAAAAACCTAATTTTGCAAAAAGACAACACTTTGAATTACGACCGCATCATTTTAGGCATCGACCCGGGAACAGTAGTTATGGGATACGGGCTCATAGGTGTTCAGGGTAAGAACACCACCCTGATCACCATGGGCGTGTTGAAGCTATCCAAATACTCCGGGCATGCCATGAAACTCAAAAAGATATTTGAGCGTACCCTGGCTCTGGTGGAGGAATACAAGCCCGACGAACTCTCCATCGAGGCACCGTTTTATGCCAAAAACGTACAGTCGATGCTCAAGCTTGGGCGCGCACAGGGCGTAGCTATGGCAGCAGCTCTGTTTCGGGATATCCCAATCACGGAGTATTCGCCCCGCGAAATCAAGCGATCGATCACCGGGAATGGCAACGCTTCCAAAGAACAGGTGGCCGGTATGCTTGGCAATTTGCTGAAACTCGAGCAATCCCCCGACTACCTGGATGCCACCGATGGCCTGGCCGCAGCCATGTGTCATTATTTTAACCAGGGAAAGGTTTCCGGAAAAAAGAGCTACTCGGGCTGGAAAAATTTTATCAGTGATAATCCCGGCAGGATTAAATCCTAAACTTACCGAACATCCACCATTTAAAGCCAAATAATCCAACCATTCCAGGCTTGAACCAAAGCAAAAAAATTGCGTTATTTGCATCCCTCAAATGAAAATTAAATTGTTTAATCGAAAAACTTTACACAATGAAAATGAGGAATCTGATATTGCTCGTAGCATTAACAGTATTTGCATTTACCGCCTGCAACAACCAGGGCGAAAAAAAAGAAACCAAACGCCCGCAGGTTAAAAAAGAGGTGAAAAGCAATCAGGCTTCGGCGCCGGAAAAAGCAAAGGCCGGCACAGACGAAAACACCAAAAAGGGTCAAAAGGCCAAAATCAGCACCAGCTTTGGCGATATCACAGTTTTACTGTATGATGAGACACCCATTCACAGGGACAATTTTGTAAAACTTGTTGAAAACGGATTTTACAATGGAACCATATTTCACCGCGTGATCAACGGATTTATGATTCAGGGCGGCGACCCCAATTCAATCGGTGCCGGGCCAAACGACCGGCTGGGTAATGGCGGACCGGGTTATACCCTCGAAGCGGAAATCAAACCGGAATTCATCCACAAAAAAGGCGCACTGGCCGCAGCAAGGCTGGGCGATGCGCAAAACCCGGAAAAACGGTCGTCAGGCTCGCAGTTTTATATCGTTCAGGGCAAACCGGTAACGGCGCAGCAGCTCAACCAGATGTCGCAACGGACCGGCGCTTTTTACACTGCCAATCAAATCGAAACTTATAAAAAAGTGGGCGGCACACCATTCCTGGATAACGGTTACACCGTTTTTGGCGAAGTGGTTGATGGGCTTGAGGTTGTGGATATGATTGCATCAGTAAAAACCAAACCCGGCGACAGGCCTGTGGAAGATGTGGAAATGAACATTACATTGATTAAAGAATAACCGAAACCATTCAACGATGAAAAAAATAACAATACCGGGCATCCTTTTTCTGCTGTTAACCGCCGGTATATCGGCTCAGCAAAAAACCACAAAATTTGTGATCCACACCGATTACGGGGATATTAAGGGATATCTATACAACGATACCCCGCAGCATCGCGACAACTTTATTAAACTGGTGAATGAGGGCTGGTACGATGGCTCGGTATTCCACCGTGTGATTCAGGATTTTATGATTCAGGGCGGCCATAACGCAGCCGGAAAAATGGATCCGGGTTACAAAATCCCGGCGGAAATTCTTCCCAATCATTTTCATAAAAAAGGTGCCCTTGCAGCCGCACGTCAGGGAGACCCCGTGAACCCCGAAAAAAAATCATCGGGATCGCAGTTTTACATTGTGCAGGGCAAGGTATTTAATGAGCCTACTTTAAAAATGATGGAACAACAAAAGGGCTTTTCGTTTACCGAAGAACAAATGAAAGCTTACACCACAGTAGGAGGCACCCCACATCTGGATGGCGCATATACCGTTTTTGGCCAGGTTGCCGATGGATATGATGTAATTGATAAAATTGCCACCGTGAAAACAAAACCCGGCGACCGCCCGGTTGAAGATGTGAAAATGACCATTGAAATCCTGAAATAATATCTTAAAAAAGGCAGGGTCAATTTGAATTATTTGATTTGATACGGAGTACCATGAAAGAGAAAATTGAAAAAATAATGCAGGAGGTTGACCAGTTTACAACCGACTCGATAGATAAACTTGAAGAATACCGCATTGCTTACCTGAGCAAAAAAGGCAAAATTCCTGCATTGTTTGGTGATTTTAAAAATGTGCCCAAAGAAGAGCGAAAAGAAATGGGCAGAGTGCTGAACGAATTGAAAAACAAGGCACAGGATAAACTGAACACTTTAAAAAAAGAGATTGCTCAAAAAAGCCTGGAAACCTCCGAAACCGATATCGACCTTACCCGCCCGGTGGATTTCAGGGATGTAGGTTCACGACATCCGCTTTCGATCGTTCGCCGGCAAATCCTGGATATCTTCAGCAGAATTGGATACACCGTGGCGGAAGGCCCCGAAATCGAAAACGACTGGCACAATTTCTCGGCGCTGAACTTCCCGGAAGAGCATCCGGCCAGGGATATGCAGGACACCTTTTTTATCAGCGATGACAAAACGCCACCGCTGGAAAGGATAGCGCTGCGTACCCACACTTCTTCGGTGCAGGTGCGGGTGATGGAAAATCAAAAACCGCCGATCCGGGTTGTGGCCCCGGGCCGTGTATTCCGCAACGAGGCCATCTCAGCGCGGGCGCATTGTATCTTCCACCAGGTGGAAGGGCTCTACATCGATCATAATGTTTCGTTTGCCGACCTCAAACAAACGTTGTATTACTTCGCCCATGAATTTTTTGGCAAGGATACAAAGGTTAGGTTCAGGCCCTCCTATTTCCCGTTTACCGAACCCTCCGCCGAAATGGATATTTCGTGTAATATTTGCGGCGGTTCCGGTTGTAAAATTTGTAAATACTCAGGATGGGTTGAAATTTTGGGATGCGGAATGGTGGATCCAAATGTTCTGGAAAGCTCCAACATCAACAGTGAAGAATACACAGGCCTGGCTTTCGGAATGGGCATAGAGCGGATTACCATGCTCAAATACCAGATCGACGATTTGCGGTTGTTTTTTGAAAACGATATCCGGTTCCTTAAGCAATTTGAGGGCGCAATTTAAAAATCACATTTATTGATAAAACCAAAAGCTGTTTCAGCATTGATCTGGAACAGCTTTATTTTTTGCTATTTGGCTTGCGGTTTTTCCGGCACCGACATGTGTGTTTGAACCAGTTGCCACCTTCCATCCTTCTTAACCAAAACACCGCTGTAGCGCAACCCTTCGTAGCTGTGCGCCTCATCATTCCGGATGAAGTTGTAGTTGATAATTTCGCTGAACCAGGCAGTATTTCCCGTTTCATTCACTTCGATGATCTGATCGCGATAAGAAATAAAGGTGTTACTAAATTGCCCGAACTGCGATTCCACCGCCGATTTAATTTCGGACCAACCAACCAGCTTTTGACCTGATTCGGTACCAAAACTGATGATGCGTTCCGAAGGGCACCAGATATCCTCAATCAAGGACATATCCTGATTTTCGTTGGCTATGGCATACTTTTCAAGCACAAGTTTTATGGCATCCCGTTCTTTTTGAATATCAACTGTTTCTTCATTTGCCTGATTGCATCCGCCAAAAGCCAGTGCAACCATAAAAAGCATTAATAAAAACTTTTTCATATGAGCCTCACTTTCTGTTTGTTTAAAAATTAGATTATGCGTAAAAATAAGCAAATGATTCGTTTTTTGAAAGCAGACTGCGAAAAAAATATTTCATCCCCTTGTCACAGATTAGATTTTTCAGGTCTAAAAACCGGTTTTTACCTTTCAATTATTTAGAATGCCTTTAAATTACACTATTTTCAAAAAAATTTTGCGATAACGCTTATTGGCAATTTGGCTACGTTCGTCCAAAATTCTCCAGCGCTTATACAAAATTTCAATACATACCGCTTTCCTACATATGTAGGAGTTTTAATTTCATATTTGGCTATTGGAAAAATTGCATATATTTTAGCAACAGATTTAACAAGAAAAGTTACAAAGTCATACGTTCTTTAAAATATTGCATCCCACAACTGTTTGTCCACGTTTCTAAATTTATCAGGCAGAATTATCCATTTTCATCGTACCCTATTTGAATGTCCCCTCAAATGGGTTCAAGTCCCAAAAAACAGTACGTGGTGCAAGCAGGCTGAAACGCTACAAAACAGGTTTGGTTAATGAAGCTTTCAGTCTATAAGTCCTAAAACACAAACCTTCCGCAATACCCCCCCTGCGGAAGGTTTTTTTTATGCCTGGTTTTTAGGTAAAAAAACAGGAAAAGATCAGATTAGAATGAGAGTGTCAGTCCGAAACTTGGCATAATCGGCAACTGGCGTACAATATCCCCGGAGATGCGATTCACGTAGAATACGTTTTCACGATCGTAGATATTTGTTACACTTACATCAGCCTGAAGTTTTGTTTGTTCAGAAAGGAAAAATATTCTTTTAAGGTTAAAGTCGAGGCGGTGATAAGTTGGGAGCCTGCCCTCGTTCAGTGCGGCATATTGAATCCCTACCTCGCCATTCTCTGTCAGGTAATCCGAATTGAGGCCACCCGGAAAATACAGTTTTTCATAGTAGCCTTGCGTTTGTGTAAACGGGAACCCTGTACCGAAATTCCATCGAATGCTCACCTCCCACTGGCTCAGGTCGCCAAAGGTGTAGGAGCCCAGCATGTTAAGGTTATGGCGGCGGTCGTAGTGGGGATAGTACCAGATTTCACCATCGTACCGTTCAACAAAAGCAAAAGAATATGCTCCCCAAAGGTAAATACCATCACGGTTGTATTTCAGCGAAAGGTCGATACCATAGGCACGTCCTTTTTCGATGAGGAAGTCTTTTTTCTCAATATCGGGCGTTCCTGAAGGGGCATCTTCTTCATTATAAATTTTATAGCGGTTCAGATTGGTAAGCTGGGGAAAATACTTGTAGTATCCTTCCAGGTTCATCGTAAGGTTTCTGCTAACATCATGTTCTACGCCAACCACTATGTGCTGCGATTTCTGCAATTTGCCGGTTACTTCTTCACCATCAAATTCTTCGGGCAGGTTTTCCGGTCCGGAAAGAAATCCATAGAACAGGTTAACCACATCCCTGTCGGAGCGAGCGCTGATGAGGTTTTGTGAATACAATCCGGCAGCGAGTTTTAGTCGTGTAGCATCGGTGGCATTGTATTTCATCGAAAAGCGCGGCTCGAGCGAAATTTCGGAAAGTGATGCATACCATTGTAAGCGCAATCCCGGCTCAATCAGAAATTTTCCTGCTGTAAGCTTATACTTCCCGTAAAGGGCAATTTCGGTTGTATTTTGTTGCTGTTCAATGCGAGAGCCCGTCTCATTAAAAAACTCGAAATCGGTTTTAAAACCATTGATTTCCAAACCGTACTTGAGTTCGTCGCTGCCCATAAAATAGGTAAAATTCAACCCGGCATTAAAACCGTTGATCGAACTGGTTCTTGGGGGCTGGTTTACCTCGTCGAGTTGCATTTTATAGGAGGAGTAAGCCATAATACCTTCCATCAAAACCGGAGAATTGCCGGGTATGATAACAAAATTCGCACCTCCGCCAAACGCATCCCAACTGTAATCGGAAATGTCCTGGTAATTTACTTTGTCGGTAAAATTAAATCCAAACAGGTTGATTTTACTGCCATTCTCGCTGTTTAAAGAAACCTTTCCGTAAAGGTCCAGAAAATTAAACGGAAGCCCGTCATCATTCACATAATCATAAAAAACCTGTGAAGATTGCTCCAGATAGGAATTTTTTGCAGAAAAAATAAACGATGAACTTCCACCGCCATCTTCTTCCTGTTTTTTGATGGGCCCCTCCAAAAGCAGGTTTGCACCAAAAGTGGAAGCACTCACTTTCCCGGCCATTCGTTTCTTATTCCCGTCTCGGATGGTGATATCCATTACAGACGAAATGCGCCCACCATGGTTTGCGTTGAATCCGCCGGTATAGATATCGGCATTTCGGATGATATCGGTTTCAAAAACCGAAAACAAACCGATGGAATGAAACGGATTGTAGATCACCATCCCATCCAAAAGCACTTTGTTTTGAATGGGCGAACCTCCCCGGATATAAAGCTGTCCGCCCTGGTCGCCGGTAAAAATAACACCCGGCAACACCTGCAGGTATTGTGCAATGTCGGCCTGACCACCAACGGTTGGTATCTGCTTTATTTCCAAAGGCGTAACTTTTACAATTGAAGTCCGTGTTTCGGTTTTGGCAGCCTGCCTCTCGGCTGAGACGCTCACCGTTCCGAGGGTTACGGAAGACTTTTGGAGGTGTAGGTTTTTGGAGCGAATTT
>JAGYLT010000239.1 GCA_018400545.1 Bacteroidales bacterium | reverse complement strand
TACCGAAAATTATTTTTTCTTCTTCCTCTGCGCCTTAGCGTCTCCGCGGTTAACTTACACTATTTTCACCGCAAAGGCGGAGAGGCGCAAAGTTTTTATCCGTTGAAGCTCGATTTTCGGATAATTACTTTGATGTTTTGCCGGGCGAAGAAGTAACGGTTTCCATAAAATCAACCCTTTCCCCGGAGCAGTTTGAGAAAGGCTTCAGGTGGCTGGATTTGGGGGGAGTTGAATGATTTATCTAATTAGCTTATTCACCTGATTAATTCATGAAATAAAATAACTTAGTGAAACTTAGAGCCTTTGTGCCTTGGTGGCTATTATTCCTATTGCCACAAAGACACCAAGACACAAAGAAATCACAAAGTTTATGAATTAAACAGGCTAAAAGCATCCTTTAGAATAACAAGGCATTTTCTAAAGAGACGCTTTAGAATATCAAGTTAAATGGTAAAAATACATTCCCGATAAAAAACTTTTCCCTCTGCTGATTTCCAGGGCACGATTCACAACAAATGTGTAAATTTGGCAGGATGAAGCTCGTTGCACTCGATATGGAGATCACCTCGGAAAAGGACGGCTGTTTTAACCACACCGTCCATTACAAAGGCATCCACGGTACTTTCAACTTTCACCCGGAGTTAAGAGAACTAAATATTCCTGAGGATGGAGCGCTGAACCAACTCCTGGAGCGCAACCGGCTGCAACTGATGAAAATCCTGAAAACCCGGAAACCGGAAACTTATTTTCGGGGCTTCAGGCTACGGTTTGTCATCACTGATAACAAGGATGTAAGCATCTTCAACGACATCACCAAAATCATCATGCTGGACCGCCGGAATGGCGAGGACCGGATCACCGTCATCCCGGCCGGAAAAGAACGGATCCACCAGGTTTTTACGGATGCCAGCTTCCTGCAGAAAACCGGACGCAGCGGCATCGCGGCCATCATCAAATATCCTGATGAGCGATACGACCTTCACACCATTGGCAGCAATGCCCGGGGCAACTGCCACGCCGAACTGGAAGCCGTGGTAGTAGGCCTGGAATTGCTGAGTGGGATCACAGAGATCAGAATCATTTCCGATAGCCGTTATGTGCGCAAAGGCCTCACCGAATGGATGTTCAACTGGAAACTGAACGACTGGAAAACCTCAAACGGAAACAGGGCCAAAAATGTGGAGACCTGGAAAAAAATTGACCGGCTCACCCAAAACAAATACATCGAAGTGGCCTGGGTGAAAGGGCATTCCGGACATTTCGAAAATACCATGTGTGATCTTTACGCCCGGGAAGCCGCAGAAAAATCCTGAAAATTCCAACCCAATTTCCAACTAATTCTATTTTTGTTGAAAATACAAGCAACATGAAATTTAAGGGTACAATAACCAGCAAACTTCCCAACACTTCCACCTCTATTTTCGCTACCATGTCGGGGCTTGCTGCAAAGCACAACGCCATCAACCTTTCGCAGGGATTCCCGGATTTTGAGATTTCTGAGAAACTCATCGATCGTGTGAGCTATTACATGAAAGCTGGTCACAATCAATATGCCCCAATGACAGGCATTCCGGAATTAAACAAGGCCATATCCAAGAAAGTGGAAAAACTGCATGGCGTAAAATATGACCCCACTAAAGAAATCAATATTACTGCCGGTGCCACCCAGGCACTTTACACGGCCATCGCCGCTTTTGTCCGCGACAACGATGAAGTGATTATTTTTGAGCCGGCCTACGATGCATACGCTCCTGCGGTAAAGGTAAACGGCGGAACGGTAAAATATGCACAGATGGAGCAGCCGGGGTTCAGGATTAACTGGGAGCAAACCACACGCATGCTCAGCAGCAATACCCGGATGATCATTATCAATACACCGCACAATCCTACCGGTTTAGTTTTGCATAAGGAAGATTTGGAACAACTGGAGCGCCTCACCAAAAACCGGGATATCGTGGTTTTGAGTGATGAAGTGTATGAACATCTGATATACGACAAGATGCAACACGAGAGTGTTTGCCGGTTTCCTGAACTGGCATCCAAAAGCATCGCTGTGGGATCGTTTGGGAAAACATTTCACGCCACCGGATGGAAAATCGGGTATGCACTGGCACCTGAAAACCTGATGGCCGAATTCAGAAAGGTACACCAGTGGGTGGTGTTTGCCGTGAACACGCCCATTCAGATGGCCATGGCCGACTATCTATCAAATCCGGATACCTACCTTGATCTGCCGGATTTTTACCAGCAAAAACGCGATCATTTCCTGGAACTGATCAAGAAATCGCGATTCGAAGTCATCCCATCACACGGCACCTATTTTCAGTGCCTCGATTATAGCAGAATATCGGATGAACCCGAATTTGAATTTGCCAAATCACTGATCACAAAATATAAAATCGCATCCATACCTTTGTCACCGTTTTACAAAAACGGGAAAGAGGATCACATCCTGCGATTCTGTTTTGCCAAAAAAGACGAAACCCTCAAAAAAGCTGCGGAAATATTATGCAAGATTTAACACTTACACTCATCCAGGCTGACCTGGCCTGGGAAGATGCCGGAAAAAATATTGAGAACTTCACCCGGAAAATTGACGGGATCACAAAAACAACCGATCTGATTATCCTGCCGGAAATGTTCAATACAGGCTTTTCCATAAACCCTGATGGCATTGCCGAACCCCCCGGCGGAAAAACATTTAGCTGGATGCAGGAGACAGCCCGGGCGAAAGGTGCCGCACTTGCCGGAAGTGTTTTGACCGAGGAAAATGGAAATTATTATAACCGCTTTTACTGGGTAAACCCTGACGGGACACATCATCAATATGATAAAAAGCACCTCTTCAGGCTGGGCAAAGAATGGAAGGTGTTTTCCGCAGGAAAAGAAAAAACCATCATCGATTTTAAAGGCTGGAAAATTTTGCCGCTGGTTTGCTACGACCTCAGGTTTCCGGTGTGGAGCAAAAACCGGCTGATTGATGGAAAATTTGAATACGACCTGGCCATTTATGTGGCCAACTGGCCCGTACCCAGAATTTATGCCTGGAAACAATTGCTGATTGCCCGTGCCATCGAAAACCTGGCATATGTGGTTGGCGTTAACCGCGTTGGCAAAGCCGCCGGAAACATCGACCATTCCGGCTATTCTATGCTTGTAAATGCCCATGGGCATATCATCGCGGATGCAAAACCCAACGAAGAAAAAATGATCACAGGAAATATTTCGAAAACCGATCTGGAAAAAACAAGAGAGAAATTACCCTTTGCGATGGACTGGGATGAGTTTGAGATTTTGGGTGCTTAGCTATTGTTTTTTGACCCAGGGGCGGGCCAGGGCAATAAGCGCCACCAGCGCCCAGGTGCCTTCGAGGATTACAAAAGGCAGGAAACCGATCAAAACAGAAGCATAACAGGCGAGGGCTGCACCAGTCAGATTTAGCAGGATGTAGCCCTTATTTTCTTTCTGAATAATACCAAAAAGGTTGAGAAAAAACGCCATCAGGAGGAGTGCAACGCCCGTGGTTCCGAATATATCTGCGATATCCATAAAGCTTCTGGATTTTTACAGCCTGGTTAATCTCTTTTTACCGCAAACTTTTCCTCAAACTTCACAGCGCTACTTTCCCATTCAACAGAAAAGGGGATATAAAACATGGGGATTTCTTTTTCATCCTTATACCGGATGTCGATGCTAATGGCGTCGGTTGCTTTTTTCTCATCCAGTTGCACCTTAGCTTCACAGGCAATGGCATAGCCCCTGGCATCATGATTTTTGTACTGATCCTCAAAATAGGTTTCAAGTTCTTCAATGATTTCACCATTACTAAGCACATTACTCAAATCGATCTCAACCTCGCGATGGTGGGTAAGGCCTTTGGCATCGGTCAGCACGCCAAAAGGTGCAAACTCACCGGTTTCCATAAGCATTTCGGTAGCATAATTCTCACAATGCGAGAGCAGGTTTTGGATGTGATCGGGAAGGTTCATAGTTTTGATTTTTAATCATTCAAATATTTGAATTTCGGAGCATAAAAATGCGAAGAAACCAATAATAATGGTTCAGGTATTGAATTTGTTTAAAAAAGCCTGAAAAATCAGAACAGCCAGCTCCATCACTAAGCGTTGAAGCAACGCGATAAATGTGCGTGCTAACATGATGGACTTCAGCATCATACTTTTGGCTTCTGGTAAGTGTGATTTGCGCAGTGAGTTGGCTTTCAAAGAAAAATGCAATAAAGGCAAATAAGTAAATTCTTTTCATAAGAAATTAGGTTTTCTATTGAAGGGCAAATATAGAAAATCAAATAAGGATTTTGCACCTTTTCGACTGAACG
>JAGYLT010000238.1 GCA_018400545.1 Bacteroidales bacterium | reverse complement strand
TGAATGTTATCGGCCTTTATCTGGTTTTCGATGGCTCGAACTGCTGAAACTGCCAGCCCCAAAGTATGTGGATGAACCATTGTGCTTTTTCCGGTCAAGTTCAGCGATCCGATAACTTCTCCTTTTTCATTGTGAATGGGAGCAGCAGAACAGGTCCAACGGTGATAGGCCGAAATAAAATGTTCTGACGCCGTCACTTGTATGGGCTGATTCTCGCTGATTGCAGTGCCCATGGCATTTGTGCCAATGTTTTCCTCATTCATGTATGCGCCCACAACCATATTTAGTTTTTCCGACTCGGCGATGATGTCAGGATCGCCTACAGAGCTGATGATACATCCCTCTTCATCGGTGAGTAAAATAAAAAATCCCGACTCTGCCAGCGTTTCATAGATTATTTCAAGGTATGGCAATGCGATGCCCAACAAGTATTCATTGCGTTTAAGATTTTTTGAAACTTCGTTTTCCGATAGAATCTTCCGTGGAAAAAGTTGTGACTTATCTACGCCATAAGCTTCGCATCGTTCATGCGACTTTCGGATGATGGCCTGTTGAATCAACTCTTTGCTGGTTTTACAATGTGTTTGCATAGAAACAAGTGTCTTATTTTGATGAAATTTATATTCAGTCTGAATAACAATTACCCTTGCTTTTTTTAATACATGAAGGAGCTGTTGTTCAATTTCTGTTCAGTGTAAACATTCTGAACACAAAACTACTTAAAAACTGTTAAGATTTAGTATAAATTAGGACGGTAGACTAAAGATACAAAGTGAAATACTTAATTAAGTATCTGAATAAGATGGCTTTACGTAAGGTGGTATTGGATTTGCTTTATGGGTGGAAATTATTAATTATTTTAACACAAACTAAAATTTGAATCTTATGTACGGATACAGAGGGAAAATTCTGAGAATTGATCTCAGCACACACACTTATGAAGTTACCCCATTTAACCATGAAGAGGCGGTTCGCTACATTGGTGGCCGCGGCCTGGGCAGCAAAATTATGTTTGATGAAGTGGATCCCAGCATCGATGCTTTCGATCCCGGGAATAAGGTAATCATCGCAACCGGCCCGATGACGGGTACGCCAACCCCGGCGGGCGGAAGGTATATGGTTGTAACCAAATCCCCGTTAACGGGCACCATCGCATCATCCAACTCAGGTGGCTACTGGGGCGCTGAACTGAAATTTGCCGGGTACGATGCACTCATAATTGAGGGGAAATCAGAAAAACCGGTCAGCATTTTTATCGAAGATGATAAAATTGAATTTCGTAATGCTGAAAACCTTTGGGGTAAAACCACCATCGAAACTACAAACTTGCTTTTGGAAGATGCGCCGGCAAAAGCTAAAGTGATGTGTATAGGCCCTGCCGGCGAAAATTTGTCGCTTATCGCTTCGGTGATGAACGATTTGAACCGGGCAGCCGGGCGATCCGGTGTTGGCGCTGTAGTAGGCAGCAAAAATCTAAAAGCTATCGTAGTTCGTGGTTCTACCAAGCCCGAAATTGCTGATCCCGAGACCCTGAAAGAAATCGTAAAAGGTGGCAGAAGTAAAATAAAAGACAATGGAGTAACCGGTGCCGGACTTCCCACTTATGGAACCAATGTTCTGGTAAATATTATCAATGAATCAGGAGTGTTTCCAACCAATAATTTTCAGGAATCCTATTTTGACAAAGCTGAGGCTGTAAGCGGTGAAACCATGAGTGAGCAATTTCTTATCAAACGCGAATCCTGTTTTGCCTGCCCCATTGCCTGCGGGCGATACACCAAAGCCGATGATATAGAAACCGGCGGGCCGGAGTACGAAAGCGTCTGGGCATTCTCAGCTGCATGTGGCGTTTCAGATATGAAGGCAGCAATCAAAGCCAACTTCTGGTGCAACGAAATGGGCATGGACACCATTTCTGCTGGCGTTACCATTGCTACGGCAATGGAATTGTATGAAAAAGGTCACATTAAAGATAATGAACTCAATGGGCTTGGCCTAAAATTCGGCGATGGCGATTCGATGGTGGAATGGGTGAAAAAACTCGGACGCCGCGAAGGGCCACTTGGCGATAAAATGGCCATGGGAGCCTTCCGTCTTGCTGATGCTTATGGCCATCCTGACCTGGCTATGACCGTGAAAAAACAAGAACTGCCGGCTTACGACCCTCGCGGCATTCAGGGCAAGGGCTGCAATGCTACATCCAACCGCGGTGGCTGCCATGTGGAGGATATCTGATCTCTCCCGAGATTCTGGACTGCCGAAAAACTCGACCGAGCAGACTCAAGGAAAGCCTGAATGGGGTAAAAATTTTCCGGGGATCTGACTGCTTTTATTGATTCTTGCGGCATGTGCCTGTTTACATCCTTCGCACTAAATGTGGATGATTATGCCGGGTTGTTTACAATTTACAGGCGTGGGCATAAAGCCGATGATATTTTAAAAACCGGCGACCTGATATGGAATCTCGAACGGATTTGGAATCTCAAAGCAGGCATTGATCCTTCGCAGGATAAATTACCAAAAAGGCTCATGGAAGAAACCATTCCCTCGAGGCCCATCAAAGGACAAAAAAGCCACCTGAAAAATTACTGCCTTTATATTACAAGTGAGGGGCTGGGATGAAAGAGGGAGATCCCCCCACAGAGGAAAAACTCAGGAACTGGGAGTGCCAGCTTAGAGCTTCTTTTTATCAATCCCGGGGCCATTTGGTTCCGGGCTTTTTATCCTTTTTATGCTGCAACAAGTATTTATCAGACGATGATTATTGCAACCTTGAGTGTACACCATCTGCTTTCGTCATCAATGGGATCCAGCCAAAAGGCGAGATGGATTATTCACTGCTCGAAATCTTCGCTTAAAATCACGAATTCAGGAAATTTGAGTGTTAAGCAGGTTAAAGAAAGTCTTTCCCGTTTCGAAAATCAGAAATACTAATAATTCAATTTAAACTGATGATAAATATTACGAGTAAAGCTTTTTTGCCACGCTGGCGAGATGGAGCAAAAGTACTCGAACACCGGTACAATACTCAGGCCAGACATCCGAACTATTGGCACAACTTCAGATCAGCCCTGATGATGTAGCTATTTTGTTAATAAATGGTCAGGACTCACCTTTTGATACAATTCTGCAAGACAGCGATGTGGTGGCTGTTTTCCCCCTGTTGGCGGGAGGCTGATATGTTGCACTACAAAAACTTTGCTTCTACCTTTTTAATACTTATAAATCTTTTTCATGATGATAAAACCTCGCTACCTGAAAAACGAATCACCCTCTCGGAAGAGGAAAATCTCATATTGCACGAAAAATCAGTAGCTGTTGCGGGCTGCGGCGGGCTTGGAGGAAATATTATCGAGCAACTTGCGCGTATCGGTGTGGGAAATATCACAGCCATCGATGGCGATGTTTTCGATGAATCTAATCTCAACCGTCAGTTGTTATCAAATGAAGCCAATATAGGAAAACCGAAAGCCCTGGTCGCCAGGCAACATATTACCGGCATTAACAGCGACACCAACATTTCCGCACATCACACCTTTATCAACCACCAAAATGCCGGCCTGTTGCTTAATGGTTGCCATGTAATTTGCGATGCACTTGATAATGCCCGGTCACGCAGCGTGGTTTTTAATTACGCTGCCGAAAATCAAATCCCTGTTGTTTCCGGAGCCATTGGAGGCTGGTACGGAAAGGTGATGACTTTTGTGCCAGGCAAATCTGATCCCGGCTTATTAAACAGCATTTTAACGAAAAATGGAATAGAGAAAAAACTCGGTAATCCTGTTTTTACAGCGACACTAACAGCGACTATTCAGGTGGCCGAAGTTATTAAGATACTTATCTCCAGAGGCGAACTTTTTACTAATGGATTTTTGATGATAGATATTTTCAACAATGATTTCGAATTTATCCGGCTGGTTTAAAAAAGAATTGCTTTCCCTTCATGAGCCTCATATTTTCAGATTCCCTCTCTGCTCAATCCCTTTTTTGTTTTATGATTACTGCGCAATGGCATCACGGCCAAATTATTTTTCCCGGCGTTTTTTACTTTAATCAAGCCTTTCGCTATGGTTAAGCTGAGAAGAAATTAACTTTGTGTTTTTAAAGATTAGGCTGATTACTTTACCGGCTATGATCTTTGAAGTTATCTCAAACTAAAATAATAGTGGCTGCACTCAAAGCTCAATTTATTCTAAAAAGTATCACGTTAATTATTATTCTATTATGACAGACTTTAGATTTAAAAAACTGGATTATAAAGGCTTAAAAACTCTGGTGAGATGGGCAGAGCAAGAAGGTTGGAACCCCGGCCCTTACGATGCGGAAGTTTTCTGGCA
>JAGYLT010000237.1 GCA_018400545.1 Bacteroidales bacterium | reverse complement strand
TTGGTGTCTTTGTGGCATTTCCTTCAATATTTGGACTTTTGAGACAGCTCCAGGTTTATCCCAAACAAAGTACATGTTTCAAGCCTTTTATTTTGATTTCATCCTTCCCAAAATCTCATCCTCAATCTCCGATTTGATTTCCACAACCTCACTGGTATTTTCGTTGGGAATGGTCATCGATAAAACATAGTGCCTGATTTTCCATTCTCCATTATCACCTCTTTCAAGCACCCCTGAGCCCCGGCAGATTTTCATCCGGGTATCCAGCAATTCATCAAACCAGGCTATTTTACCGCTTTCGGAGAAATAGACATTTCTTTCGACAGCTTTAAAGCTCCATGCTTTTCCCCGGTCGAAATAAGGTTTACTCCAATCCCTGAAACTTTCGATATCCCAATTCTCGGTGGGATCGGTGCCAATAAAAACAGCGTTGTCGGCAAAAGAGTTGAAGTATATCTCAAAGTCTCCATTTGCTGCCGCCCGATGCCAATCATCCAGTATCTGGTTTATTTCAATGCTTTCATTTTGGGGGTTAATTTTTGTGCAGGCCCCACAAATTAGAAAAGAACTTGCTATTAGTAAAATGTATGATTGTTTCATGAATCAAGATCTATTGCATTTGATATGTGAAAAATTAGGATCAAAATTATATTCATTTCGTGAATATTTAAATCCATGATAAACAGATTTTCAAAAATAAGGTAAGGTTGATGGTGCATCGCAATGAAACCTGTCTATTAAGGTTTGAAAGCGTGATAAGGTTTTTAATCCAAATCCAACTACAACGCCACATCAACCTTATCTTCAGCCCAAACCTTAATAGAAAAATGATGGCAGTGAAAAGCCAAACCTTACCTTATTTCCATATTCCCAGGCTTTCAGGTACGGATAACAGAGATTTTCGATATAATCTTTCTGGCTGTCATTCCGACCTTAATTCTCGACGGGGAAAATTTATCCAATTTATTGGACATCAGTAATTGTTTTTTAAAAAAGATAACACAATAACCAAAAAGTCATCAAAATTCCACATTTAAATTTAGCTGGTTATCAATGCTTTATAAATCGTGATGACATTTCATGACAACTCATGACATCTCCTGATTTGGATATGACATCTTCCCTTCCGTCTCGCTGTAGTTTTGCTGCATAATCGTTCAATAAATTTTTTAAACCATAAAATGTAGTATCATGAAAACTAAACTTTTTTTCTTCGTAATCGCGTTATTCGCCGGAAGCGTAATGTTCGCTCAAAGTTCTACCCCAGGCAGTTCAGACTGTGATGCAAAAGTCTTGAAGAAAATCAAGAAAAATATGACCAAACTTGATGTTAAGGATTATGTTGATGAGGGAAAAAGAATTTATGTTGTACTTACCTGTACTGTAGATGAAAATAAAAATGTGGTTGCTTTGAATGCTGAAGGCGTCAATGAGGAACTCAACAGTGCTGTGACCCAAAACCTGGAAGCGTATCCAATTACTTGCAACAACCACCCAACCGGAAAACCATTCTCCGTTCTGCTTACTTTCAAGCATATCCCATGGGAATTATAGTCGAACAGATAATTGATTAACGTAAACTTCGGTTCCCGGTTTTGACTATTTTTGTCAGGCCGGGAATTGTTTTAAATCAACAGTTTCAACCATTATCATGATCAGCGAAAAAATACATACAATCATAACATTTAAGGTGATATTCGTGGTGCAGTTGCTCTTGTTCATTCCGGCAGTGCTAAGTGCCGATGACTTGGAAAGTGTTGTAAACCTGGAAGGTATCTGGAAGTTTTCCATAGGAGATGATCCTGAATGGGCTACAATGGGTTATGATGATGGAGGTTGGGACATTATCAATGTTCCCGAATCGTGGGAAAGCAATGGCTATGCCGATTACAACGGATTTGCCTGGTACCGGAAAACCTTCAGGGTTGGGGAGCTTGATCCGGATAAAAATTATTTCCTTTTGCCTGGCTATATCGATGATGTGGATGAAGTTTACCTGAATGGAAAGCTGATCGGAAAGTCAGGAACAATGCCGCCCATGGTAGTTACAGCCCATGAAGTTTACCGTCGCTATTACATCCCCAAAGGTTTGCTCAGGGAAAACCAAATGAATTTACTTGCTGTCCGGGTTTATGACGAGTACCAGCAGGGAGGCATTTATGCAGGTCCGGTTGGGGTTTATTACAACCGGGAAGACGAACTGCTGGCCATAAACCTTTCAGGCTACTGGGAGTTTGAGGATTTTAAAAAACCGGTTGATTCGGTGAAAAGAATATTCGTGCCCGGATACTGGGAACACCAGGGTTATCCTGACCTGGACGGATCGGCAAGTTATAAACGAACTTTTGATATTCCTGCCGCGACAGATATCGAGGATTTGATGCTTGTGATGGGATACATTGATGATTTGGATAAAGTGTTTATTAATGGTGTGCGGGTTGGTGCAAAGGAGTACCGTGAAAACAATTATGAAAATGTAAAGCACATGGATGTGATTTTCAGGGGATATGAGATTCCTCCGGGTACACTTAAATTGGGATACGAAAATACCATTGAAGTCAGGGTTGTTGACAGGGGTGGCCTCGGAGGAATTTACAGGGGGCCGGTGGGTTTGGTCACCACAGCAAACTATCGCAGGCTGATCGAAAATCATGATACCAACATCAATGCATTTGAACAATTCATAAACTATTTATTCGGATGGGATTAAACAGGGGGCAATATACGCTAAAAAGCGGGGCGCATTTTCTAATGATAGCTTTGCTGATCTTTGTCTCTTTAAATGGAAAATCCCAGACTTTTATTACTGCTGAAAGTTTGCAGGGTTACTGGAGGTTTTCCATAGGCGATAATATGGAATGGGCCGATCCCGATTACGACGACAGCAGTTGGGAGAAAATATTTGTACCCGGAAGTTGGGAGGAACAGGGATTTCATGGTTATGATGGCTATGCCTGGTACAGAACCTCTGTAAAATATCCCAAAGAACCTGCACATGCAAATTTTTATCTTCGGCTGGGTTTTATTGATGACGTGGATCAGGTATTTATCAATGGGATGAAAATCGGCCAATCCGGTCAGTTTCCACCTGAGTATGCTACGGCATTTAAATCCAACCGGCTGTACATAATTTCCCACAAAGTGAAATCAGATGATGGTATGCTGCACATTGCTGTCAGAGTTTTTGACGAGGGTGGTGAAGGCGGATTTATCCATGGCGATGTGGCGATAGTTGCGGATTTGGCGTCCATTATTCCCGATGTGAATTTACAGGGCGATTGGAAATTTGCTCCTGATGACTGTAAAAAATTGCCCGAAAAATCGGAATATGATTCGTGGGATGAAATCACCGTTCCGGGAACATGGGAAGACCAGGGGTACAAAGATTACGATGGGAAAGCATGCTATGTGCTGGAATTTGATCTTAGTGCTCAATATGCCGACAAACGTATGGTTTTGCTTCTTGGAAGGATTGACGACCTGGACCAGGTATTTTTGAATGGCGAATTGATTGGCCAATCCGGCCCTTTTCAAAAGGAAACTTTTTACCTCAGGAATGATGTTTACAATCAAAACCGCGGCTACTTTATTCCACCCGGATTGCTCAAAACCGATGACAAAAATGTTTTGGTAGTTCGGGTTTACGATTTTGGCGGACTGGGAGGAATCTGGGATGGTTCCATCGGATTGATCACACAGGAAAACTACATCCAATACTGGCGGAACAAAAGGAATTCCTTGAGGTAATTATTGTAAGAAATCCCTTGATGTTTTTAGATAGGATGCTTCTGCTTCAGGAGACCATAGTATCTGATTATTCATTATTTGCCAAGAATTTGATCAGCTTTCCTTATTACTTCACTATTTGGAATTCCCATCCCCTTATCGAGTTGTTCGATGCCTTTATTTATAAGGGAAATTTCATTATCGGTTAAGTTATCCCACCAATCATTTTTAGTGTCAACCAACGTATTTGCAAAAGCCTGTAACCTTAAGAGTGTTTCTTCGTCGTCCAATTCTACAATAAATCTATGAAGGCTGTTTTTTAAAATTGCTGTATTCAGATTTGTATTCATAATATTATTTTTTGTGCAAATATTAAAAACGAAGCTGACCTTGTTTTTGTTTCAGTAAATCAGAGACATGGTTTTCAATATGTATTAGATTTTGATAAATATCTTTTTCCTGTAAAGAATCAGCAATGGTATCAGCCAGAAAATGATCAACGAGAATGCCCATGCGAATGATGCATTGATCGGGCTGAGCCAGGAAGTAAAAAGATTTTCGTAAAGATATTGATGCAATGATCGGCCATCCTGCATTTGGATGGCATAAAACCCTGAAGCCATAAA
>JAGYLT010000236.1 GCA_018400545.1 Bacteroidales bacterium | reverse complement strand
TCCCTGCACATTGGCCGACCTCAGCTCCTGCGCCATGTAATCCAAAGCTTCTTCATTAAAAAAGAAATCGAGGGTGATAAATACATTGAAAATGGTGGAATCGGGGATGATGAAATGTTCGGTGCGCCCGAAGGCTTCCATTGTAACTTTGCCGAAGTCGGTGGCGAAACTTACCGGGCCGCCGGCTGTAATTTTGCAATCGTCGGTGTTCATGGCCAGGAATGGTGCTTCCGGAAATTCATCCTCCGGCAAAGTTAGTGTGTCCGGTTGGGTGATCAGAAATTCGGTTCCCTTTTTTCGCGTGGTAATCATGCCTTCTGCCCACATCATCAGGGTATCGCTGTAATAAGTTCGCGGAGATAAAAATACCGGGTAAACCTTGTTGTTTTCGTTGGAGTGAAAAATCCCTGCATACAATTTTCTTCCACCATATTCCTCAGGTTGCCGTGGAACAGGAAATGCCAGGCTGTCGGGCTTTATCCTTCCGGTGAAATTCACCCATCGCGAAAGCGCAGGATCGCAATCCTGAATAATCTGGTAGGAACCATCAAAATAAAGCAACGGGTTTCCGGCATTAAGCGACACATCGCCCATAAAAGTAAACTGCGGACTGAATTCAAATTGCTGTTCCTCAGTTATCTCACCTTCGGCGATGGTCTGAAAACCGGTGTCCACCTCAATATTGTCGAACGCAATCACCTGGATATCATCAACCAGATTTTTATAGGCATACGATCCTTTGGCTTTGTATGAATACCTGGATTCGATATTTACCCGGGCATCGGTGATCAGGTGGGTTTTATCAGCGGTATCGGCAATGATCATCGCATTTTCCAGCAGGCTGATTTTGGCATTTTCCCTGATCTCCACATTTCCATCACCCGGAAAAACTGCAACATCGGCCACATTGATGTATTTTACATCTTCAACAATTAGTGAGGTATCGGCAATGTTGAAGGTGGCGTTGGTTGAGTAAAACTCCAGCGAATCCTGCAATGGATGCAGCGAAATAAACCTGGCACCATTTGGCGTAACATCCATCATTTCCCTCAGCGACAATTTGGTGATATCAACATCGCTGTTCCGGGTGGTGTTGCGCAGCTTAATTTCATTCCGGTTGATGTACCAGTCGAACGCATCCATCGACGCTGTAAACCTGTTGAGTGGAAAATCTGTGAAGGAGCTGTCGCTGATGGATTGAAAACTTCCAACCTGCTGTCCGATACTCACATCTGCCGAGAAACGATCGGAAGCAAAAGCAATTTCTTCTTCGTTCAAATCTTTGATGATGAGTCGCAACGAATCCGATTTGAAATCATCCGAACCAAAAGTATAATCATCCGAAAAAGCCCTGGCCACATAAAAATCCAGTCTGCCATCGCCGGTGAGCAGGGTGGGGGTGTAGGTGAGCGATCCTTTCAATTGTGCCCGGTTGTCGAACATGCGGAGCAATGAATCTGTGGTTGAAACAAACATCGAATCGCGATATGGTAACCATCGCTGCTCCAGGTTATGGCCGCTTATTTCCGGAAATCCTGTACCCAACGATTCAAGTTTGCGCATTGCGAACTGATCGAAAGTACCGATGGACGAATCCGGATAAAAAATCAGGTCCTGGCCATGAGCCGTGATGTTTTGATATTCAAGCTTTCCGGAACCACGCAAGCCTCTGTTGCTCAGCGAAACAGAATCGTAAAAGGTGCCTTTCCCGCCATAAATGGGATAGCCTTCCGGGGAAGAAATAATATCAAAACCCAGCGAATAATCGGGCATTACCCGCAGGTTTTTGCTAACCTCGGGTGGGAAAATTCCACCCGAATTCAGAAAGCCGTTGAACTCGATGTTGTTATTCGAAAAATCGGCCAGCCGCTTGATGGTGAATGGCTGCACATTATAGTTAAAAACCTCCGGATCATAGGCGTTGTTGTGGATGGAATCCTGGTTGTAGAAAACAAAAGATTCTCCGGTACTCGAAAAAATGGGATAATCCGGGTAGTCGCGAAGCCCGCTTTTGTTGCCGGGAAAGTCGATAAGCAATTCCCCGCTGATATCGGAGATCACGGTTTTAACATCCACAAAATTCAATTCGCCGGGTTCATCGTCGAAAGCACGTACCTTAAAACGCATCTCGTCGATGGCAGGCAGATTGAGTTTAAAAGTGTCGTATTCGAAATAGGACTCCGTTGTTTTAAACCGGAACAGGCCGGCTTCGATATCGCCCGAGAAAATAAAATCCCGGTTTTTTCTCAGGGTTACTTCTTCGTTCAAAGGTCTGATATAAACATTCTGTGAATCGCTGATAAAAACCTGCGGCACGCCCATGATCTTTAAATCGAAATTATCCAGCGATAAGGTGGCGTTGTCCACATTCTCAACCCGCGAGAAAAAGGAGATCACATCGTAATCCTCCCGGCCGGCTTTGGCAGCGATGTAATGAAACAATTTATCATTAATCACAGCCTGTTTTGTATCCGTATTATAAAACAAAAAGCCATATCTGGCCAATCTGATCAATTGCAATTCCACCTGGTTTTCGGGCATGTTCATAAATCGCGCCAGTTGGTAGGCAAAAAACCGGTTGGTGTTGTATTTTTTATTGTAGTTGTAGATAACCACCAGCGGATGGGTGTAGTCAAGCCCCTGCAGCATATCATACTCGCGCTCCACAAAAAATTTATCCGAAATAAAGAGTGCCTCATTGTAAGGTTGGATACCCATGATGGAACGGAACCGGATTTCGGTTTCGTCCATTTTCCAGTAAACGGCCTCGCAGTCGATATCCACATTATGGAAGCTGTTAAAATACGGACTTTCGCTGATGCCTTTTTCAACACGGAGTAGCGAAACTTCGCGCTTGTCGTCCATATATTTAAATTGCAGCCCGGAATGAAAAATTGAATCATCCTGGTGGTGGATGGTAACCTGTGCTTTGGACGCGTTAATGCCCTCGGGTTTGATGATAAAGGCTCTTGACCGGGCTACGAGAAGATCGTAGTTGCCCTGCTTGTCGCGATAGGGCCTTTTGAAATTCAGCCTGGCTACCCCAAATTTATCCCCCTCACCCAGGATGTTGGCGCCTTTCATGGCGAATCCGCCGCGGTAATCCACATCCTTAAAAATATCCCCGATGAACAAATCTTTCACATCCGATTCGAAATAGGGATAGTCAGCGTTTTGCGGCTCAATTATCCGGGTTGAGAGTTTTTCGGTGAGTTTCCCGGGCAGTGGCTGCGGAAGGTATTGGCTGTGGTAGAAATTTACATTTTCGATGGTGTAGGGTGACGATTTAAACGAAATGCTGAAATCGCCGAAACGGGCATACACTTCGTCAGGATCAAGGCCTGCACGCTCCCAGGTAATCCTTCCGGATTTCCCGTACCATCTATTTTCGAGCGGATAATAAGTTCCGGCAGTGCTGTAAATCATGGTACTGTCCCGGCCATTCGTACAAATCAGGTCGGTGGTTTCGAAAATGACTTTAAACACCGAGTCGCTGTTGAACCTGAAATTATTTTGCCCGGTGGCGTACCACTTGAAAATCCGGGATTCATAAAGGGCATTGTTTTCCAACAGCGAGGCCGAAAAGTCCATAAACGCGATGAAGTCTTTTTGACCACGGGTGTTTTCGAGCGACTGCCTGGCTCCCAGTATCCAGGTCAGGATTTGGGGGACATCGTATCCCTGGTTTTTGAGGCTGGTTAACGATTGCAGCATTACGGCAAAATAGGGATATGATTTTACCCGTTTGTCGAGCATCAGGTTCGACAGTGCATATATGGCGTTTTGCTGCACGGTATCGAAAGCGCCGGCATACCAGAGCAAATTAAAATTCTCAAGCGCCGCTTCCGCAATCTCGCGGTTTTCTTTTCTTGAAATGCGTTCGAAAAATGTAGAAAGTTCCTGGGTGAATGCTGCCGAATCCGGGGTGAATTCACGAATAACCTGTCCCTTTAAATGGATCGATGATAGTGAAAATATCAGAAATATCAGGAGTATGTTGTGTTTCATCAGCAGCAGTTAATTCCGGTGCAGTTGCTAAACATAAGCGAAAATCTCAGCCGGATATTATTTTTGTTTTGCATTCCGGGCTGCTAAATTAATGAACTCATGCCGAAGGAAGGCTAGTTTTTTTGCATCATGAGCGCTGCCCAGCGGTTCTTCATTTTTTTTGATTTCGATGTGATGTTGAATCTGTTGGCTTCTTTTTCGATTACCGGGATATCCTCTTCGTAGAATCCGCTCATAAATAACTTACCTCCGGCTTCAAGCGAATCGCCGTAATGCTCCATCTGATCGAGCAAAATATTCCGGTTGATGTTGGCGAGAATAACATCGAATTTTGAGGTAGGGATGGCCTCTTTGCCGCCCATCAAAGCC
>JAGYLT010000235.1 GCA_018400545.1 Bacteroidales bacterium | reverse complement strand
GATGAAAGTGGGGTCCGGGGCACAGGATTCGTTTTTCAGCGGGCACACGGCGTGGACTGCCGGGGCCAGCTTTTTTATGGCCAAAGTGTATTCGGATTACCATCCTGAACTGGGCAACAAAAAGTACTGGTTATACGCCGCCGCTATGATCCCACCTGCGTTTGTCGGGTATTACCGCTACCGGGCAGGGAAGCACTTCCCAACCGACATCCTCACAGGGTTTGCCATCGGAGCGGCTACGGGTATCCTGGTGCCCCATCTTCACAAAAACAGGAAAAAGAAAAATTATGCACTGGCACCCTGTTTTGGTGGCTACTCAGGGGTGGCATTTACCATGAAGTTTTAGAAGAAGAGATTAACCGCAAAGGCGCAGAGGCGCAAAGATCAATCCCTTTCTGCGTGGGTTTCGCTAATTTTTCTTGGTGTGATAGGCAACCTTTTCCAGCGAGGTTATCATGTCGTACTCTTCGAGGTAAACATGATCGGGGATGTTGAGCGGTTTGGATGAAAAATTCAGGATGCCCTTGATTCCGGATTCCACCAAATGCTCGGCTGTTTCATTGGCCTTATCAAAAGGCACAGTAATCAAGCCAATGGAAATATCCAGTTCGGCTACTTTATCCTTCAATTCATCCACATGCAAAACCGGAATGCCTGCATAGAGTTTCCCCGTCTTTTCTTCGTTGACATCAAAAGCAGCTACAATCTTAAGTTTGGGGCGTTTGCCACTGAAATACTTGATGATGGCCTTTCCCAGATTTCCAAGCCCCATGATACAAACGTGCTGCCCCTCATCGGTGTCGATAATGCGACCAATCAGATCGATCAGTTCCTTCACATCGTAACCTTTGCGCAGGGTGCCGTTGTAGCCGATGAGCATAATATCGCGGCGAACCTGCACCGGGGTGATGTGCAGCAGTTGAGCGATCTCATGAGAAAAAATAAATTCCTTTCCTTTATTTAGCGAAATCAGCAGATTGCGCCGGTACTGACTCAGGCGCTCAATGGTTTTGTCTGGTAGCTGCATATCCCATTCATTTGATTTTGGTCGGCAATATTACAATTTATTGTTACAAAAATAACAATAAAAACTTTTGCTTTCGCCGCCTTTTAAATTGATATACATCAGAAAATCAGTTGCAAATAATAATCTGTACAACAACAAAAATGGCATAAACCAACACAGCAAAAACTGGTATATGATTTATTCGCACGGCTGCACAGAATAATTCATGACGTTTTATGCATTTTTCAGGTTAGTTTAAATACTTTTGCCGGCTGAAAATTCAAGCCCGGATTAGCGGGCATCATTATTTTGATTAAAGAATAAGCAGTGCTTTTTAACACCATAGAATTTGCGATCTTCCTGCCGGTGGTAATCATCGCCTACTTCCTGCTGCCCCACAAATTCAGGTGGATAATGCTGCTTGCCGCCAGCTATTATTTTTACATGAGCTGGAAAGTTGAGTATATTTTTCTGATCATCATCTCAACTGTAATCGATTATATTGCAGGGCTTTCGATGGAACGAATTACATCGCGGCGAAAACGGCTTCCGCTGCTGTTATTGAGCCTGTTCACAAACCTGGGGCTGCTGTTTTCTTTTAAATATTACAATTTTGCCACCGAAAACCTGAATGCCCTTTTTCAGGATTTTGCTATTCCAATGGATATTCCGGTAATGAATCTGTTATTGCCGGTAGGTATCTCGTTTTACACATTTCAAACCCTGAGCTACTCCATCGATGTGTATTATGGCCGGCAAAAAGCCGAACGGCACCTTGGGTATTTTGCGCTGTATGTTTCGTTTTTCCCGCAACTGGTTGCCGGGCCTATCGAACGTTTTTCCCGGTTATCGCCACAACTCAAAGCCAGGCACCAATTTTCCTATCAAAACCTGGCCAACGGATTGCGGCTGATCCTTTACGGGCTTTTCATCAAAATGGTGGTGGCCGATAACCTTTCGGGGATCGTGGATAAAATCTATCAGGCCCCGGAAACTTTCGACACCTGGCATATCCTGACGGGCATTTTCTTTTATTCGTTCCAGATTTACAGCGACTTCTACGGCTATTCCATTATTGCCATTGGCAGCGCGCTGATCATGGGTATTAAAATCATGGACAATTTTAAAACTCCTTACCTTGCTAAAAATATTGCTGAATTCTGGCAACGCTGGCACATCTCGCTTTCAACCTGGTTCAGGGATTATGTGTATTTTCCCATGGGTGGCAATCGCACCAAAGCCCTGCGCTGGATTTTCAACATCCTGGTGGTGTTTGTGGTTAGCGGAATCTGGCACGGTGCCAACTGGACATTCATCATATGGGGCGCGCTGTACGGCATCACCTATTTGCTCGAAAAAGCGGTGGATACCGTATTAAAATTCGAGAAAAACTTTGCCCCCTTTTCATGGGGGCATATTTTCCTGGCGTTGAAAACTTTTATCCTGGTCACCTTTATCTGGGTATTTTTCAGAAGCCAGAGTTTTGATGAGGCCATGCTGATTTTCAGGCTGCTGTTCGAGAATTTCGGTATCGAATCGCAAACATTGCAGATACCCGTAAGCACCTGGTTTTTCCTCGCTGTATTCATTTTAAGCGACATCGTACTTTACAATAAAAGATTTGACACCTGGGCGGGAAGCCTGCCCGGCATTTTCAGGTGGGGGATTTATGGATTTCTCACTTTTGCTATCATCGTATTTGCAGGTGTGGAGAATTTCCCGTTTATCTATTTTCAGTTTTAACACATGATAAAAAAGATCATCATAAAAGTATTGCTGTTTGCAGGAATGCTGGTCGTCCTCAACTACATTTATGTGTTCTTCTTTTATGAACAGGACCTGCAAAAACATTCCGATGTGATTAATCTTATTCGGGATATCCCTGATAATTCTGACATCATTTACCTTGGTGAGTCATCCAATGTTACCTGGCGTGATGACGATTATGATAAACGGCCAATTTCAGGATTTATAGATGCGCATTTACCGGAACTGAATGTTTACGATATTACCAAACCAGCCAGTCATGCGGGAATCTATAAAACATTGCTTCAGAATGTCCCAAAAAGCAACCAGGCAAAAACCATTATTGTCACATTGAATCTGCGCTCATTCAATGCCCAGTGGATGTATTCGAAACTGGAAACGCCGCTGCAAAAAAGTATGGTGCTTCTCAGGCCGGGGCCTCCGCTGTTAAACAGGTTCCTGCTTTCATTCAAAGCTTATGACATCAAAAGCAACGAGGAGCGTGATAAGCAAATAAAGGAAAGCTGGAAAAACGATACGCTTAACTTTCCGCATGAATTTCCGTACGATAACCTTTTTGATTGGAATAAGCAATTCAGTAGAAAAGGAATTAAAGATAAAAACGGCAACATAGACTATGAAAATACCGAGTTGGCCAGTCATTACATCAAGGCGTATGCTTTCCAGATAGATACCACAAACCATCCACGACTTCAGGATTTTGAAGACATCATCGAGTTGTGTGAAAAACGGGGTTGGAACCTGATCTTAAATCTGCTGGCCGAAAATACCGACAAAGCCGGAGAACTGGTAGGCGAAAACCTTTTGTTTTTAATGAAACAAAACCGGGACAAGCTCATTAAATATTTTGAAGATCGTGGACTGTTGGTAGTGGATAACCTTACAGCAGTGCGCAACGACCAGTTCATCGACCAGAATTGGACCACCGAGCACTATGCAGAAAAAGGCCGTAAAATCATAGCAAAGAATGTTGCCAAAGCAACCGAAAAGTTTTATCCGGGTGAATTCCGCTCGTTGAAGTATCTAAGCGAACCACAACGTGTACATTTCAACGATTGTGAAAAAAAATACACCTGGGCACCCTCTGAAACCCTTACCAGTGAAAAAGCATTTTCAGGAAAAAAATCCTCCAAAACCGGAAATGGCAATAAGTACAGCGTGTCCTTTGTTTCATCAATCATGAGACTCCCTGACACAGCTTTAAATCAGGTTCAAATCAATCTGATGTTTAATGCAGCATCCCTGAACCACAAAGCCTCACTGGTGGTGCAGATCATCGGTGAAAACTATGACGGATTTTACCAGGCCATTGCTTTGCAGGATAAAGATAAAAACCCCGGAGAATGGAACCGGTTTATGGGAAATGTTGTGCTCCCGCAAAATATCCGATCAGCGGAAATCATCAAAATATATGTTTATAATCCTTCCGATGAAATTGTGTATATCGACGATTTCAGGATTGAGTTTATGTGATAAAATTAATTTAAAGTCAAATCCCCATCCCACAAAGAAACGCTCACACCCCCCAAACACTTGTAGCTTAAATCACTTTAGCTCACTTTAGGCACTCTAGCACACTTTAGGCACTTTAGCGCACTTTAGGCACTTTAGGCACTCTTCTACTTGTGCACCTTCCTTATAAATTCCTCCACCTCGGGAATGCCACCCTGGTAAACGAGATAGCCGTT
>JAGYLT010000234.1 GCA_018400545.1 Bacteroidales bacterium | reverse complement strand
GTAGCCAACCACATTATTTTATATTAGAGCCTCATCAATAAGTAATTCAATGCGATTATTTCCTGTCCTTTACAGAAAGTATGACCAGCCCGAGGAACATCAGCAAGCCGTTTAAGATGAGCAGTTCAAAGCCAAACTGATAGCCGTTAAGGAGGTATTCGGAAAAATGACTGAGGACGTAACAAATAACCGGTGAAATGACGGCAACGACAGGCACCCATTTGTCGATGACCCTGCGCCGGGTAAAAAGGCCAAATGCAAACAGCCCCAGCAGCGGTCCGTAAGTATAGCCGGCAACCGTGAATAATTCCGAGATCACGGCAGCATTGTTAATGGCTTTAAACAATACAATCACCAGGATTAATACTCCGGCAACGCCAAAATGCGCGCGGTATCGAATGCGTTGCTTTTGCTTATCGTTCAGATTCTTCCTGCGGTTGATGCCGAGAATATCCACTGAAAACGATGTTGTAAGCGAGGTCAGCGCGCTGTCGGCACTGGAATATGCAGCCGATATCAACCCGATGATAAAAACAACCGCAGCCACAGGGCCTAGATGCTGAAGCGCAACTTCCGGGAAAAGGTTATCCGAAGTTCCGGTTACCTGAATTCCTTTTTCCTGCACAAAAATCATCAGGGCAGCGCCAAGGCTCAAAAAAAGGAAATTCACAGGTACGAGAATCCAGCTTAGTGAAATAATATTTTTTTGGGCATCGCGCAAGTTGCGACAACTCAGGTTTTTTTGCATCATATCCTGATCCAGCCCGGTCATCACAATGGCAATAAAGGCTCCCGACACAAACTCCTTGAGGAAGAATCGTTTGTCCTGCCAGTTGGTGAAAACAATCTGCGAATATTCACTCTCACGGATTTGTGTGATCAATCCGCCAAACGAAACATCCATCACATCCTTTACAATAATTACCGTAAGGACAACCGAAGCGAGCATAAAGGTTGTTTGCAGCGTATCCGTCCACACAATGGTTTTGATGCCCCCTTTAAAAGTGTACAGATTGATCAAAATCATGAAAATCATAACGGTTACCCAAAATGGAATCCCATAGGCATCAAAAACAAAAATCTGCAGTACGTTTACCACGAGGAACATCCTGAATGAAGCGCCGATTACGCGAGAGAGCAAAAAGTAGAATGACCCGGTTTTATAGGAATACCTGCCGAACCGGTCGAGGAGATAGCGGTAAATAGAAGTCAATTCGAGACGATAATATAGCGGCAACAACACTTTTGCTATGGCGAAATATCCCAGGAGGTATCCAAAAACCACCATCATATAAGAGAACCTGGCATCTTCCACCCAGCCGGTCACCGAAATAAATGTAACCCCTGAGAGTGAAGCGCCGATCATTCCGTAGGCCACCACAAACCAGGGAGACTTTCGATTTCCCAGAAAATAGGATTCGTTGTTTGACTTACGGGAAGTGATAAAGCTGATGATAAACAAAAGACCTGTGTAGGCCAGGAAGCTATAAAGAATGAGTTGTGCAGACATCTGATAGTTGAAAATAAAATGGATTAATGGTCTATGTGTTTTGCGAGTTCGTGCAGCGAATTAAAACGGTAATCTGCAAGCTTTGAGCCGGCCTCAATTTCGGGATGGGCGTCACCGATAAAGACGGTCTGCATATTCAGGCGTTTTCCAAATTGCAGATCAGTTTTCGAATCGCCAACCATCATCGACAAACGGAAATCGATCTCAGGAAAATCTTTTTTAGCCTGCAGCGCCATACCGATCTGGGGTTTCCGGCACAGCGGCATCTGCTGCCTGAGCCCGGCACAGTGATAGATTTTATGTATTTGACCACTGGCTTTGCGAATGCCCTCGAGCATGCTTTCATTCACCACAGCCAGATCATCCTCATCCATCAACCCTTTGCCGATGCCCTGCTGGTTGGTAACTACGATGACCCTGCCGAACAATCCGGAGAACTTTGCAATTGCTTCCGGAGCGCCATCATGAAAGCGGAATGCTTCCGGTTTACGAACGTAATCATCGATAATCCTGTGATTAATTACGCCGTCCCGGTCCAGAAAAAGTGTCCAGGATTTATTAATACCTGAAATTTTTGAAGTCTTCCTGTGCTTTTGCATAATCTTCGGGCACACCGATGTCGATGAAATACTGGCGGCAGAGAATGCCGTATATTTTTTCTTTTTTATAAATCTTTTCAAAAAAATCCTGCTCTAACGAGAATTTGTCGGGAAGGTTATGTTTATCGAAAAACCGTTTGTTGATGATGTAGATCCCGCCGTTAATGAAACCCTTTCCACTTTTCCGGTTCTTCTCATAAAACCCGACAATCCGCCGGTCCTCATCCCGCTCGATGCTGCCATACCTGCTCACATCATCCACTTCACGCAGCACGATACTCAACTTCGACTCCTTGCCACGATGAATGTGCAGAAACTTCATAAAATCGATCTCATAAAAAGTATCGCCATTCATGGCAATCACCAGCGGACCTTCCGCCACCGACATGGCTTTTTTCAGTCCGCCACCTGTGCCCAGCGGTTCTTCTTCGATGCAATATTCAATCCGGATATCGCGGTACTGATCACCATAATGATCTATGATCTTTTCGTGAAGATGCCCCACCGAGAGGATCACTTTTTGTATCCCAAACACATCCAGGTAGTCGAGCTGATAATCCAGGAATGGCCTGCCGTTTACAGGTGCCATGGATTTGGGCACATCACGCACAACACTGCTCAGGCGCGTTCCGAAACCACCGGCAAGTATAATTGCTTCCTTTATCATTTCGGAAAAACGTTTGATTCTACAATTTCGCACACGATATGGCCCAGCAGAATATGTGCCTCCTGGATTCTTGGCGTATCTGTGCTTGGCACATTCAGGAGATACTGCACCAACCCGTTCATTTTCCCGCCGGTTTCGCCGGTAAGCCCAATTGTGATCATGCCAATCTCGTTGGCTGCTTTCACAGCTTTAATAATATTCCGGGAATTTCCTGAAGTGGACAGCGCGATTAAAACATCGCCTTTGCTGCCTTTGCCTCTGACAAGCCTTGAATAAACTTCATCAAAGCTGTAATCGTTGGCAACTGCCGTGAGGTATGAAGTATTTACATGAAGCGCTTCGGCAAAAAGTGGTGGCGATCGTAATAAAAACCAAATGAGCAGGCAGGGATGGCAATCGGCGGCGTCGCCAGCTTCGCAAAACACTTTATCACCCACGGTTATTGGTCACCAGATCACCACCTGAACATTATCCAGCAATGCTTATTTATAGATATCTGTTTAACTTGTATGGATTTTTATGTCACTAATCCATGCCCAACGAAATGAGAGTGCAAAGTAATGTTTGAACGTTGGATTAGGTAATGAACTGTTCAAAAAGCCATCAACTATTGATTTTTGTTTTACCTCCATAGCTATATCAAAATCGGGACCCTAAAGGGAAACTGCTAAAAATCAGCAGTTTGAAACAGTCCCCTTTAGGGGATTTAGGGGTAATATGGCTTTTTAGACTGGACTCAACAATTAGGTACAGCGTTATAAATTGCTGCATTATTCATGGGAAACATCCTTGAGCACCTTGCGGTAGGCCTTAAATATATTGGCGCGCGAAACAAAGCCGATGTATTTGCCATTGTCAATGACGGGAAGATTGTAGTAGCCGGTGCTCCTGAATTTTTCCATGACACTTTCCATGGATTCGTTGGTGGAGATTTTTTCTTTCACCTGCAGGATATAATCAGAAATTGGTTTTTGATATTTTTCGTGATGAAACATATCGCCGCGCACATCATCCATATCCACAACCCCAATGTAAAGGCCATCATCATCAACAACCGGAAAAATATTGCGCTTTGATTTTTCGATGAGTTGCACAAGGTCGCCCAGGGTACTTTCCGGCGAAATAGTTGACAGATCGGTATCTATTACACGCTTTACGTTGAGCAGGGTCAAAACGGTTTTATCTTTATCATGAGTAATGAGGTCGCCGGTTTCGGCGAGCTGCCGGGTAAAAATAGAATGCGGGCTGAATGTTTTGATGGTGATAAATGAGATGGCCGTAGTCAGCATTAGCGGAACAATCAGTTCATAGCCGTTGGTCATCTCGGCGATGAGAAATATGGCCGTAAGCGGAGCATGAAGCACTCCGCCAAGCACACCGGCCATGCCCACCAACGTAAAGTTGCCTTCGTGCAACGGGTTGGTAATGCCAAGCTCGTTGATCCCCCGCGCAATGGTAAAACCGGTAAGGCCGCCCATCACGGCAGCCGGGGCAAAAATTCCGCCAATCCCGCCGGCCTCTACCGTTAGCGTGGTTGCAATAATTTTGGTGATAATCAGCAAAGCCAGGAAAAGGATAAACACCCAGGAAATTTCACGATAATCGTATAAAGCAGTATTGTTTAGTAATTGGTCAGACTGCCCGGTCATGATGAGTTTAATGGCCGAATAACCTTCGCCGTAAAGCGGCGGCAATAAAAATATCAATATGCCCTTTTCACCAA
>JAGYLT010000233.1 GCA_018400545.1 Bacteroidales bacterium | reverse complement strand
CATCATCTTCTTCCTCAACTTCATCTTCATTCTCATACAATGTTTCTAAATCAAATTCAATCGTTTTATTTTCTGAGAATAGTTTATCCTTCAGGTCTTCAACTAATTGTGCAAACTTTTTTTCTTCCTCAGCAGCTATTTCGGGTGGGGGTTCGGGCATTGTGTCGTATTTATCCAGGTCATAATCTTCCGGTACCCAAAAACCGATTTTGTTTTGTCCATCTATATATTCATCAAAAAGTAATTCGCTAATTATCCCAATTTGGTCATCGTAATCAAGAGCTTCGAATTGTTGTTTTGTAAATGTTTGTTTCATCTGTTTCATTTGTTTAATTAATTACCCCTCTGAGCAAGGCAAACTTGTAGGTGCTGAACTTGCTGTCCCGCTCAATGATCTTGCTGATATTTTGGAAAATGGGGTTGGGCATTAACAAAATTCTCTCTTTAATCGGTTAAATTACTGAATCCTACTCCAACAGCATCCCTTTTTGCATTAGCATGCGGTTATTGGAATAAAAAGGAACATCTGTATTGCCCAAGACTGTTGGAGGTACATTTGACAATTCCTGTAGGTTGTCCATGGGCACAATCACCGTTTTGGCACCGTTGTCGGAGAGCATGGTTATTTTATCTGCAAAATTGCTTACCCGCTCTATGGCACCGCCTACTGAAATATTACCCAGTACTGCAAGCGCAGGCTTAAGGTTCTTTTTATAAATGGACGAAATGATGCCCATGTAAACCGCCGATCCGATCCCGCTCGAAATGCTTGCCCCAAGCATATTTGTAATCTGAACTGAAATGTCAAAATTTTTCAGTGAGTGTTGCTCATTTAAAATATTCCTTTCATTGGCTTTGATGTACTGGAAGGTATTTTTGATGTTTTCCTTAACCAGCATATTGTTAACGCCGGTAATGTTTAGTTTTCCTGACCCATTGGTAGTTACTACTTCAATTCTGACCAATGCCAAATTATCGCCATCGCTGGTACTTGTGTAACAGACACCGGGCTGAAGCGGGGTGTTTTCGATTAGATGAGAACCTTTCTCCTCCGGCAGGCCAACATATTTTTCTTCCTGGGTCTCTTTGTCGATGTAAGAAAAGTTGGTGTCCCAAAACTCCATACCTCCTATGCGTTTCAATTGTTCTTTTACGCGGCGGCGCATTTCAAGGGCAAATTCAAGATATTCCTGCACATCTTCTTTTGTAAAATCGCCATCAGGATGCATCAGTTTTATCAGAGCCGAAACGGTTTTCTTTACCGGCTTTGTATCTCTTTGTTTGAGGTGTGAACCAAGTGTAAAATGATCTTCCAGCGCATCTGTATAGGTAAACTTCCGGAAAGATTTAAGACACTCAGAAAAATAGTCGGTGCTAAATCCAAAGCTATCCGTAAAATTTTTAGGTGAGAATTTTATCATCTCCCATCCGGGGAGGTAAAAATGAATCCTGTCGAGGAAGGCTGTATCTGCATTTACTTCGTCGGATAAAGGGCTGAATAAATGACTGGTTTGTAAAACAGTTTCGACTGGTTGATTAATGTTGCCGTTTAGGATAATAGATGCTACCCCTGTAATTTCGCCACCCGAACCGGCACGCGAAAATGAACCTGATTCCATATAATCTTTCATCAGCGGGATGGCATCCCTGTCTTTAAAAATTTTATCAGTAGCCTCGTCGAAGCAAATAGCATCCCATTGGCCTACTGATCCAACTTTTCCAGAAGACCCATGTACAAACAATTTGGCAACTGTTCCCTGGCCTCCCGAAATAAGCACGGCATAAGGCGTAAGTTCTTTAAAGACGAATGATTTGCCTGTTGATCTTGGCCCAATTTCGATGAAATTAAAATTGGCTTCTACCAACGGAATAAGCCTCGAGAGCAAAAGCATTTTAACCCTGTCGGTCATTCCTTCCGATTCCGGTTCATATCCGCAACTTCTTAGCAATACATTTAACCATTCCTGTTTGTTAAAGGCTTTTCGTTTGTTGATAATCCGGGAATTATCGAAAGATGAAAGCTGGATGGGCTTGATGTCGTTGATCACAAAAGGATGCAAAACATTGCCCTCCTTACTCAAAGGGTCATATTCAACATCGATGATAGCCCAGATGCCTCCCATGAGCATTTTCTCGTGTTCTCCCACCATGGCATCCGAGATAATCCCATCTTTGATATTGCTGTTTTGCAAATGCGCCCAATACATGTCTTTTTTTGTATCGAGCTTCACTGAAATTTTATCGATGATCTTGTAGCTTCCCTGCTCCCTGATCCTCGACTGAATCAAATCACTTTCTTCCGGATTCACATAATGTTTGGAAAGGATATCCTTTACATTCTTCATCCCTTGCTTTATCTTTTCCTCATCATCGGTGGAACACGAATTGGCGATCAGGTATTCCAGCACAAAAACCGGAACGTTTGCCCCTACCTTTACCAATCGCACCAGGTCTTTCTTTACTACAAATCCCCTGAAGTTATCCAGCAGTTTATTGTCCAGATCGTCAAGTATTATCATTTTTACGCGCTTTTGATTTTTAAATAAAGATCTTTTAATCCAGTAACATTATTAAAGCTGAACTCAGCAATAACTCTATTTCTGATTTCCCAGGGTAGCTCTGTTTTTAACCATCCCCGATTTTCAGGAAATATGGTTGCAATAGGAATTTCAGGATTGTTGTTAATGAAATCAAGATTATGGGTAAGCAAACAGTATGTTGCAATTCTTCTTAATATTGAGTATTTCTGTTCCTTGGCCATCTTATGAAGTGGACACAATGCACAATCATGCAACACAATACCTTTCCTTGAAAATGATTCCAAAAATTGACCCTCAGATAGGTCTAATTGCTCAAATTCCTTTTTTAGATTCCATCGCATACCACTATTTTCATAGTCTGAGTTGATATCATAAAAATATCTGTTTGCAGGGATTGATTCTCCAATTAAAATCAAGCGTAACTTTTTTACTCTATCGATGTATCTTGCTTTTCTTCTCTCCCAAGCTTCAATGTCACTTTTTCTGGTATCATCAAGTAGGTGAGATGCCGGACACTTATTACATTTAGACCAATCTTTCATTATAATCCTCCTAAATCTCTCGCAGCCGATTTTTTAACTTTTGCTTTATCCAACTGCTCACGGGTAGTTGCATCCAATACCCTGATTTCAATCTCGTTGTGCTTATCAAAATAGTACTCCTTTTTTATCTCAGTTTCTTTTTCTATGGTAAAAATATCGCTTTCGTTAATTTTCTCATTCTCTGAAAAGAACAGCAACACTATTTTTCTCTCAACCGAAAATAAATCGCTTGCTGAAGATTCGGCTTTCAGGTTTATGGTATAAAGTGCGCCGGCAACCTCTTTCAAATCATTCTTGTTGGTAATGGCAACATCCAGCTTGTTGGTTTCAGCTTTTTCTGCCGACCATTTAAAATAGGGGACTATTATCTCCTGTGGAGTAAACCCTCCATGACTGTATCCATATACTCCCGGCGACTTAAATGGCCCCATCCTTTTTGCAAAATAGCAGTATTTGTAATCACCATACGCGATTTGTCTTTCCATCAAAAGGCTATCGTTGGCCTGTTGCTTTTCAGTAGTTTGCACGTAGCGCTCATGTTTATGCGCCTTGCCTGCAAAATCAAGCACAATTTTATCGGCTTCCTCCAAGATGCCTGTCAGCACATATCCGTGATCGGTGAGTAAATACACCTGTCGGTATCCGTTTTTGAGCAACTGTTCTATTTTTCGGGCGAACAAAGCGGCTTCACCATCAAAATACTTCAAGGCATTTTGCTGGTAGGTTTCACCCAGTTTATCCGGATTTTTATGATAACAAATCAGGTATTGTTCCTTATCGGTTAATTCACTTACCGATTCCAGCTCAACAAATCCTATTTCTTTATTATGGAACTGTCCGGCAAGGTAGTTTTCACGATCTTTTTTGTTTGCCATTATTTTACCTGAATCCACATAGAGCAGGCTCATGTTATGTTCGGTTTCGGAGGGCACTCCTGCAAATAAGTAGCTGTGTTCCTTTGAAAGTTCAAAATCCGAGGAAATCCTTTCTTTAATATCCATGGCAAATTCGTAGGAAATTCCATCGCCCACAACAATGGCAGTTTTTTCGTTGTGTTGTTTAATTATTTCAGCAATTTTCCCGGTTTGATTTTCCCGATATTTGCCGACGTATCGAAACCACTTATCAAGAAAAAGCACAATGTAATTTTTGTACCGGCCCTGCAAAGGTTTAAGCAAATCCTGCTTGTTAAGAAACCGGGCATACAAATTTCTGATTGCCTTATCTAATTTGTAAAAATGCCTTACATAAAACGCCACACACTCGTCAAAAGACGCTAACTGACTTATGTTTCTTTCATCAAATTCAATGATCACCCTCACATCTTTCCAAAAGTCAATACCCAGGCTTAATGCAGCCCTGTCGGTAATGCGCCTGCTTATGCGGGAAATAAACCCATTTACAAAAATCTTATCGTCGATGTTTGTCC
>JAGYLT010000232.1 GCA_018400545.1 Bacteroidales bacterium | reverse complement strand
TCAGCTATAATCTCCCGGAAAACTCGCGAGTGGAATTGACGGTTCATGATCTTCAGGGCAGGTTGGTTCAGACATTGGTTAACGAAAAACAACCGGCCGGACAGCATCGTGTGCGCTGGAATACGCAGGATTTAACTGGTGGTATGTATTTCTATACCCTGCAAACTGCCCATGAAATCATAACGAGAAAATGTATTATTGATAAATAGAAACGATTCCGGCAGCAGACGCGTGGCCGTTGTTATATTCTTCACTCCCAAAACCCAAACGCCCCCGGAATAATCCCAACCCGGATGGTATCCACAGGAATTCCACCACCTTTGTAGCGGTAAACCAGCCCCGGCTGCACGTGGTCGATGGCATCAGCGATGTAGATTTCGGAGGTGGCCGGATCGATGCCGAGGCCATAAAAGCCGCCAATTGTTCCGGTGTAATGGCTTTCGACAAAGATTTCAGGGTTGCCGGTAGAAGTTATGGGATGACGATACAAATGGCGATTCAGGAAAAATAGGGTGTCGCCGCTGTGGTTGATGCTTAGTTCGGAGGGCGAACCTTCCGGGGAGAACAGGAATGTTTTTTCAATTTGCAGGGTAGTTGCATCGATGCGGGTGAGGCCGGGGGTTTCGCTGCCGGAGGAGTTTCTGCCTTGCCCGGCGTCGCTAAGCACCCAGAGTTTGTTGTACTTGTCCAATACCAAAGAATTGGGCTGGGCAATTACCCTGACGGAATCTACCAATTGGTCTGTTTCACTGTCGATTACCAGGACATGTTTCCCGTAGCTCCAGTGGGTGGTAAAAACAAACTGCCCGAACTCCACAAACTGCTCCGAAGCATAGCTACTGTTATTTGCGGAATCGGTGAGTGGAATATGGCCGGTAATTTCAAAAGTCTGGGGATTTACTATTGTGATGGCTCCACTGTAAATATCGCTGATGTAGGCTTTGGTGTCGTTTAAAAAGTGCATGTAACGCGGTGAGGTCAGTCCGGTGATCTTTCCGGCGAGGGAAAAGTCGTTGAGGTTAATGGCATAAACTTTTCCGCTGTTGTTCATCACCACCCAGGCCCGGCTGTCGTGAATGGTCACCGATTGTGCCACATCACCAAGAGGCAATCCATTGGCATGGTAGAAAACATCATTCTCCGCTGTTTTGGTTTCAGGATCGTAAAATGACAGGGAGGCGTTCTGGTAGGTGAAGTTACCCTCGCAAACCACAAAAACGCCACTGGTTGCATCGGGGCGGGGTATGTTTTCAAAATCCCACAGCTCATCATCTTTCATGCACGACGAAAGAGCCATCAGAAAAAGTAGCAGTATTAAGTTTTGTGGCTTTATCATTTTTAATTTTTCTCTTTCCATTCATATACGCTTGGTGTCTCTTTGTGTTCTTCGAACCTTAGTGGTTTATTTTACATCAAGTTTACCACTGAGACACTGAGGTCACTTAGTAGCACCAAGAAAAATAAAAACAATTTAAATTCCCATCATTCCTTAACCCCCTCTAACTCCCCCAAATTGGGGGAGGATGCCAACCCACAAGCTCACCTGGTGGCCTGCGCTGTGGCTGTTCCCTTCAGGAAGGGTTAGGGATATGGTCAAATATCCACCATCAACACAAACATAAAATTACGGCCCGGCATGGGACGGTACAACACCGAATGATAAGTTTCGTCAAAAAGATTGTAAATTTTGATTTCTCCATTGAAATGAGCTTTCCCTAATTTGAATGACTTCCCGGCAAGCAGGTCGTTCATGAAATAGGGGTAGAGCCTGTCGCGTTGCGAAACATCATTGCTTGAAGTGGTGTAGCGCTCACTGTAGCTGCTGTGCTGCCAGGTGAGGTAAAATCCCTTCCAGTTCACATTGGCCATGAAGTTACCCGAGTGTTCCGGGATGTATGGCAATTGTTTCCCATAACTTTCATCGCTCCAAATCAGCGGGTCGCCATAATTCACGGAACTGGTGTAAGCATAATTGCTTGAAAGTTTATAATCCACCGGCCCGATTTTCCCATCCAGCGAAAGCGAAAACTCCACACCTTGCGATAATACCCGTTTCACATTACGCGCTTCCCAATAGCCCTTAAAAGTCGGCACCCACAATATCCAGTTGCTGATGTTGGAACGGAATGCGGTAATTTCCATTTTAAGGTATTGGTCCGAGATGGTGAATTCATCTTCCAGCCCCATTTCAAAGCTAAAGCCTTCTTCGGGAAGCAAATCGGGATTTCCGCCGGGCTGCCAGTACAAATCATTCAATGTAGGCTGATGGTAATTGCGGGCAATGTTGCCTTTCAGGATTAAATTCCTGTTCTGCCAAAGCTTCAAATCAAAACCCAAAAATGGCACAATGGGCACAGTTTTGTAGTCCACCCAGTCCTGGCGCAACATGAGCTTGAGGTTGAGTTTGCCGGCAAAATTCTTCTGCGCCGAAACGAGCCACGACAGTTCACTGCGGTTTTTACTATAGCCCGCTTGCTTCACCGTATCACGGGTTTCCACATCATGATAATTAAAATCTATGGTAGTGGAAACAGAAAAATCCTCCCGTAAGTCATAGCTGTAGTCCAACCTGTTCAGCGAGCTTCTTTGTTTGCTTTCGGAATATACTGCCGGAACAAGGCCCAGGCCGTAAACCCTGTTTTTGAGGGTGTAGTCCAGTTGTTTTTCTGAATATCCTGAACGCAAGAGCAATCTTGATTTTTCACCATAATGCTTCCAGTCGAGCATCAGTTTGTTGTCCCGGTCCTTCTGGTTGTTCAGGTTAGCATTATCGGGGCCTTCGTAGCTCGTAGCTTGTGGAATGGTGCGATCGGCATGCTGCCACCACCACTTTGCCGATATAATATTGTTGTTGTCGGGCCTGAAATAGAATTCCTGCAAGAGCCCGTAACGCGTGTAATCTGCATTTTTGTTGGTATCAACAGGGTTGGAGATTTCACCTTTGTCGGGATCGATATTTGCGATGCCACGATTTAAAAATGTGAAATCGTTTTTGGAGTAGTTGTGATAGAGTCGCGTTTTGGATTGGAGCTTCCGGTTTCCCACCTGCACCTGCAAAAATTCGTCGAAGGTGCTGAAGCTGCCAATGCCCTGTGCATATTTAATATTTAGATTTTCATCCCAGTTGATGGTATTGCTGATGTTCACCGAGCCGCCCAGTCCGCCACTCTGGTCAGCGATGGAGGCTGTTCCGAATTTCAGGCTCATTTCATCGATGATATAAACCGGGATCAGCGAAAAGTCAACCATCCCCAACATGGGCGTGTTGATGCTCATGCCGTTCCAGTTAACCTGCGTGTGCGAGGGAGCCGTGCCGCGAAATGATGCTGTTGCCAAAGCCCCGCGGCCATAATCCTTGATAAAAACCGGCGTATTTTCTGCCAGCACAGTAGAAAGTGAAAGGTTGATCTTTTGCATCAGCACCATCGAATCCACTTTAGCTTCCTTCATGCCCGCTTCATCTTTTTTAAAGATTTCTGAAGATGAAATTTCCACCTGGTTCAGACTGATCACTGTGTCGATCATCATCATTTGTGCCGGCAATGCCTGTGCAATGGTAATCAGTAAAACGCCGATGGTTAGCCGAATCTGCATATTATTTTACGAGGAGTTTTAATGAGCCGGAAGTATTCCTGCCGGCAAATTGTAACAGATAAAATCCTGAAGGGAGATTCTCGATGGAAATGCTTTCACCACTGTATCTGGCTATCATTTTCACAAGGTTACCCGTGGGGTCATAAATTTTTATGCCGGCATTTTCGAGGCCATCAATCCGGATTTGATCGCAGGCAGGGTTTGGAGAAATAACAATTTTGTTGTAGTTATCCGGAGTTTGACTGATTGAGGAACTCAACTCGATAGTTGCTGTAATCGTCGTGGAAATATCCGTATAGTTTGCAAGGCTCGCCTTAATTTCTACTTCCCCATTTTGAGAAGTTGTCAAAACCCTGTTTTCGTCAACAGAAGCCCACGGCTTATTGGTTTCCCAGATGATGGGTTCATCAGCACGCACACGCCCTGAAAAGAAAGCAAAAGCTTCAAGCTGATAAGCCTCTTGCCGGATAACCTGTGGCAGGTCTTTTATCACGATCATTTTATCAGCACCGGTAATTCCCGGGTTTGGCAGCGCAAGGCAGGCACCTGTGATTTCCGTGGAGATTTCGCCTACCCAGCCGCCATTGCCCATCATCGCCGATTGTACTTTCACAAAATGGGCCTCATCTAATTCTGCATAATTTCCATTTTCATCCACCGCCCAGCTCAAATCAAAAGCATCGCCACCGGCATTTTCTGTTTCGGGAGTATATGGATTGTCCGGCAGCGTGTATGGTGCCAAACCACGGGAATGGTTATCGGCATAACCAAATGCCCGGGTATATGATTTTACAAATCCGGGATTGGTAGAATCGATTGATCCTGATAAATGCGTTCCGTTCAATTGATATTGATCTGAAGGAATTTCAGGAAAGGAATCATTCAGGGGATAAAAAGAATGATTGTGGAAACTGTTTGCAAAAATATAACCTGAGTTCCC
>JAGYLT010000231.1 GCA_018400545.1 Bacteroidales bacterium | reverse complement strand
CAACAGCAGGCAGCATGACCCAAACCGGCCCGATCATAGAAATCAACTGGAATCCGGAGTTTCATGGAACGGTGCAACTGATGGTTGCCGGAATGAATAATTGCGGCCAAAGCGAAATGTCAGAACCGCTCACCATCGAAATACAACCAATGCCGGCTGATGCCGGACTAATTGATGGACCGGCAGAAGTTTGCCAGGAAGATGTGGTCATTTACTCAACACAATCCATTGATTTTGCAACTACCTACCTATGGACAATTACTCCGGAAGAAGCTGGTACAATTCAGGTGTCTGATGATGAATGCACTATTACCTTCAGCGATTCCTATTCGGGTGAAGCCGTGATCAAGGTTGCCGGCCTCAATGATTGCGGACAAGGAACGTGGTCGGAGGATTTTGTTGTGGAAGTGGAGATTTGTTCAGGAATCGATGATCAGTCATTCAATTCACATTTTCTGATTTTCCCCAACCCTTCTGATGGTATCTTTTCGGTAAAGGCTATTCAACCGATGCCCGGTACAACCACTTTCACCTTGATTGATGCAACGGGAAATATCATTGCAAAAAACACAAAAACGATAATCCATCCTGATGAGATAATTGATTTTCAGTTTGATAATCTTTCCACAGGGAATTACTTTTTAAACATTTCCGGCTCAAAAGAAAGCTTTATCAAAAAAATTCAGGTTCTCCGGTAAACTTTTCAAATTTTAACAGTCTATTCAAATAATTCCTTGCAATAAACATTGCAGGTAAAGTTCATTTTTTAAAAATTCTATTTCAACATGAAGCACTTTCTATTTGTGTCGCTAATTTTCTTGTTTTCAACAGTCATTTTTGCACAGGAGAAAATGGTTGTACGATTTAACCAACCCGATCCAATCACCTTTAAAACATTTACGCAACCACACATCGATGTTGCCGGCGTTAGCCCCGGCAGTTATCTCGACATTGTTGTAAGCCGCGCTGAATATGATGACCTGATTTCGCAAGGTTATGATGTGAGCATTGTGTTTACCATGGCCGAAATGGCTGCAAACCTTAAAGGAGATGCCGATATACCCGGTTACAGAACTTATGACGAAGTGCTGACAGAATTACAACAAATTGCCGCTGATAATCCGGACATTTGCAAACTTTTCGATATCGGCGACAGCCGGGGGAAAGAATATTTCAATGCCGGCAATAGCAACTACGCCGATTATCAGCACGATGTATGGGCGCTGAAAGTATCGGGCAATGTTGAAATTGACGAAGATGAACCCGCCGTCTATTATCTCGGGGCCCATCACGCCCGCGAACCCCTTAGCACCGAGGTAGTTTTTTATGTTTTAAATCACCTGCTTGATAATTATGGCACCGATCCTGAAATTACCGAAAGCATCAACTCCAAAGAAATTTGGTTTGTGCCTCTCGTAAATCCTGACGGCCATAAAATTGTGCTCGATCAGTTTAACACCGACTGGCGCAAAAACATTCGCGATAACGATGGCAACGGCTCCATAACAAATGGCACCTGGCAATACCCCGATGGTGTTGACCCTAATCGTAATTACGGCTGGGAGTGGGGCGGCGATGGCTCTTCGGGCGATCAGTCGAGCCAGACCTACCGCGGCCCGGAAGCTTTTTCCGAACCCGAAACACAAGCCATACGCGACCTGATGGCTCAGCGCCATTTTGTTGCCGGCATTTCATATCATACCTACAGCGAACTGGTTCTTTGGCCCTATGGTTATGTCAACGGCGCTACAGCTCCTGATGTTGCAGCTCTCTCAGCCCTCGGAACTGCTATGGGAGAAGCCATTCCAAAACTCGGATCAGGGCATTACGACCCCATTCCTGCCTACGAACTTTATGCAGCAGCAGGCGTGACCGATGATTATGCCTACGGACAACATGGTATTTTCAGCTACACCATCGAGCTGGCAACCCAGTTTATCCCGCCGGCTTCGCAGGTAATTGAGGTTTGCCAAGACAACCTGGAGGCAGCTCTTATTTTGCTCGAAAGAGTTGACGCTTCTACGCTTACAGGGCTGGTTACAAATTCTGTTTCAGGAGAACCTGTTGTAGCGGAAGTGTATGTTGAAGGAATCGACAACACCGGCCTTTACAGAGAACCTTATGTGAGCAATGAAGCGTTCGGAAGGTTTTTCAGAATGCTGCCTGCCGGAAACTACTCCGTCACATTTTCAGCATTTGGATACATTTCTCAAACATTCGACAATGTAAATATCAACAACCAGGGACAAACCATTCTTGATGTTCAGCTCCAGCAATCTCAAATTATTTCAGTTTCCGGAACAATTACTGATGCAGCAACGGGTGAACCTATTCAGGGGGCGACCATCGAATTAATGAATACACCGATTGATCCTGCCATTTCCAATGAAAATGGTGAGTACCTTTTCGAAGAGCTTTTTGAAAACACCTACACCTTTAAATTATCTGCACTCGACTACGCTACGCTTATACAAGATGTTACCGTTGACCCCGAAAACAACATTGCTGATTTTCAGTTGACAGAAAGCTTTGCAGAAAGTTTCGAAAACGGAACATTCGGCGATGGATGGTCGTTTAGCGGAAATGCCAACTGGTCGGTCACTGATCAGGAAGCCTGGGACGGCAACCATTCAGCCAAGTCAGGATCCATTGGAAACCAGGCCACTTCAGAGGTAATATATACTATGGACGTTACCACAGCAGGTCAGGTATCTTTTTACAGAAAAGTGTCCTCAGAATCGGGCTATGATTATCTCAAGTTTTACATTAACAATCAATTGCAGGATCAATGGTCGGGCGAAGAAGACTGGCAGGAATTTACCTACGATGTAACTACAGGAACAAATACTTTTAAGTGGGTTTACGAGAAAGATTTCTCTGTTGCCAATGGATCAGATTGCGGCTGGATTGATTACGTTTCCTTCCCTCCTTCCCCAACAGTAAGTGCTCAGGCCGGGGCGGATGCCACAGTTTGCGAAAATCAGACCCATCAGTGCAGCGGAGCTGCTGCTTTTTATGAAGCAATTGAATGGACAACTTCCGGTGACGGTACTTTTTCCGACGCTACTATCCTCGACCCGGTTTACACACCCGGCACAGAGGATGCTGCCAACGGCGAAGCAATACTAACATTGACCGCTACCGATGGCGGTGAAAACGAAGCCTCCGACAACCTGACGCTAACGATAGAACCGTTGCCTGTTGCGGCAGGCGATATTTCAGGCTCAGTAGAAGTATGTGCCGGAAGCACCGAATTATATACTGTTGAAGAAATTGAGTTTGCCGAAGCTTACGATTGGATATTATCGCCCGAAGAGGCCGGCATTATTGAGATGGAAGCATCCAATGAAATCCAGATAACCTGGGACGAAAATTTTGTTGGCGAAGCATCACTCACTGTTAATGGTATAAATGATTGCGGAAACGGTGTTCCATCGCAAACGATGATGATTTCCATCGAAGATTGCACTGGAATTGATGAAAATCAAATCACTGCCTTTACATTAACCCCCAACCCGGCATCCGGTGAAGTTCAGCTTAGTTTTAATCAAAACATCAATACTGTTGTCAATATCTCTATTTATTCAATACTTGGCGAGCTGGTTTCCGAACAACAAACAGGGATGGATGGAAACACACTGAAATTAAAAATATCAGATTTAACCGAAGGCATCTACTTTCTATCAGTTCGCAACAATGAATTAAACCTGACACGAAAGCTGGTTGTTAGATACCAGTAATACTTTGTTTTTAAACATTTTCGGTTTAACGAAAATTGGATTCCACTATTTAGAATGATTAAATATTTACATTTGCGGCCTTATATTTTTTTCAAAATTTCAATTAGAAAATATCATGAAATACAATTACATTTTTTTACTCATTGTTACTGCTCTTTTTATTTCCACCGGTAGCATTGCTCAGGAAAAAGAAACAGATCAGCGCAAGCAACTTTACAAAGACGGTGTTTACAATCCTTTCGAAGTATTGGATACCCGTGTTGACAAAATGAAATACTGGCGGGAAGCTGCACGGCTTGGCCTTACGCCTGTCGAACCTGAAAGATATGTACCACCCGGCACCTGGAAAGGCAGCAAAATACCTGCTAAAAGTGTAGTGCGCGAAGACTCACCCGACGTTCCCGTAACACAAGAAAATTCCACACAAAGTGAAAATTCGATTTTTATTAATCCCAACGATCCCGATCACGTGCTTCAATCCAATAACTCTACACAAAATCCAGTTGGTTCGCTTTATGGCGCCAATTATTTCTTTTCGATGGATTTTGGTTTAACATGGGGTGGTTCCGTGCAAGGTGCAGGTGGTGGCAATTCCGGCGACCCCGCAACAGCCATCAGCCTTTCGGGAAGACAATATGTTGGTTATATCTCAAGCGGCTACGGACAAGGGGTGAGCTATTCCGACGACGGCGTGAACTGGACTCCGGTTATTGCCGATCCCGGTACAGGTTCCTCAATTCTCGATAAAAACCATCTTTGGATTGACAACAGCCCTACCAGTCCCTACGAAGGCAATGTTTATGTAGCATGGACTGACTTT
>JAGYLT010000230.1 GCA_018400545.1 Bacteroidales bacterium | reverse complement strand
CCGAGAAAAGCATCAACCGGATGATCGCCATCGTGGAAGACCTTGAAACCATTTCCAACCTTGAAACCTCACAAATCAGTATGCGGGTGACTAAATTCGATATTGTAGAACTTGTAAAGGAGGTTTTTGAATTCCTTGAAATAAAAGCCCGGAAAAAGAAAAAAGAATTCTTTTTTGCCGAAAAATACGATAAGCCCATCCTGGTGGAAGCCGATAAAAAGTGGATCAGGCAGGTGGTGGTTAATTTGCTGGAAAACTCCATTAAATATGGAGCTTCCAAAGCCGGCAAAACCAGTGTGAGCTTTTTTGATATGGACGAAAACCTGTTGATCGAAATAACAGATAACGGCCCGGGCATTGCTCCCGGAGAAATACCACGGGTTTTTGAAAGGTTTTACCGGACAGAAAGCGCACGCAACATGGAAAAATCAGGCACCGGGCTGGGCCTCGCAATCGTAAAACATATTATCGATGCACACGACCAGACGGTGAACGTTAGAAGCCGGCTGGAAGTTGGAACCACTTTTGGTTTTACCCTGAAAAAAGCATAACCCTCCTGGTTCTGCAACCCTATTTGTGGGTGAAAGCTTCACAGGATAATAACCTGAGTTCCCAATAAGGTTAATTTAAATTCAGTCATTTATGATCTCATTATGTTTTAATTCGTGTAACCTTTGTGTTTTCGAGCTTTTGTGGCAAGAAAAAATGCCACAAAGTCACCAAAGCACGAAGGAATCACAAAATGAATTAGTATAACTTGTTGAAATTATGGGCATTATATTACTTATCTTATCTCGATCTCAGGTTAATACATTGTGTTTATAAAACAGCCAGCGGAACCCAGTCGACAGTAGCATTGACAAATGGGAAGCTTATTATAGTTTGATAGTATCAAAGACGTTCTGTACAATCTAAAAACTGCCTAATGCAAACTGCCTGCTGAGAGCTGAAGACTGTAAATTGTGGACTGCCAACCATTTTGGTGTTTTGCTGAATGAACTTCCACAAAATTGCATAAGCGCTGTCTTCATTAAAACGGATAGCCAATAGCGATGTTGAGGATGATATTTTCCTTTCGCCAGGAAGGACTGCCCAGATTAATGTTTTTGAAACCCCACCGATCGCCTTCGGGCAAATACGGCTTTCGCAGCGGAAATGCAAGGTCGAAGCGTACCACAACAAAAGATATGTCGATGCGCAGTCCAAGGCCGGTTCCCACGGCAAGCTCTTTATAAAAATCTTTGGCATCAAACTTACCACCCGGCCTTTGTTCATCTTTGTTGACCAGCCAGATATTTCCCGCATCAACAAAAAATGCCCCTTTGAGGTAACCATAAATGGGAAAGCGATACTCCAGCGAGGTTTCAATTTTGATGTCTCCGGCCTGATCTACATAAAGAGTTGACAAAGTATCAGGAGGTGAGTAGGTTCCCGGCCCAACAGTTCTGGCCCTGAATGCCCTGACACTGTTTGTGCCACCAACAAAAAACTGCTTCACATAGGGCATGGTTGTGGAGTTTCCGTACGGAATTCCACCTGCCACAATAATCCGCCATGCGAGCCGGTCTTTTTTTCCCATATTGATAAAGTATCTGATCTCGTTTCTAAGCCGAAAAAATTGCGAATAGGGCACATCCAGAATTTTATACTGGTTATCCGGGCCCGGAGGTTTTCCATTAATTCCGGTCATCAACAAGCTGGCCAGATTTCCTGAAATGTCAATGCCCTCACTGATAAAAAAATTGGTTCTCCGGTTGGTTTTGTGCATGTTGCTGTAGGTAAACACATAGCTTCCGCCCAGAATAAACTGCTCTTCAAAACTACGCCTGATGGTAGGGTTCTGTTCGAGGTAATCCTCGAACTCGGCTGAGCTGTTGGCAAGGTTTGTAAAACTCATGTCGGCAGGATAGAAAGTATGTGATATCCGTTCAGAAGAGCGCCATTGATATCCAAACCGCAGATTAAAGGAATGCAATTCGTAATACCTGACCCTGGAATACAAGCCACCGCCGGCATTTATTATGGTTTTGGGCACATATTGCCGGGAGAGGTTTCGGTTAAACCGGAAAGGAACAAATCTTGGGAAAGTGAGTGTGCCATCAAGGGTAACCTCGTAGGATGTTTCCCCTTCGTATTCACCACTTAATTGGGTTTCAAACCGCCCCCCAAGGTTTACAGTCAGCAGCTCGGCACCGCGAAACGTGTTCCTGTTCCTGAAACTGAGGTTCAGGCCGGGACCAATGTAATTATTGGTTTTTACAGCTCCGCTGATTTCTGCTCCCATCGACATCTTTTTCTGTGGCGTCAGATAAATCCCCACATCCATTTTTCTGTTTAGGGTATCGCTGATGGTAAATCGTGCATTGGCAAATTTATAAACACCAAGGCCCATCATCTGGCTCAATGTATTGTAATGATCCTGCCGGGAATAGAGACTGTCAGGCCGGAGGAAAACAGCGTCAAGAATTGTGTTTTTCTTAAACTGATGATTTGCAGAGATGTAGTAAATATTGTCGATGATCGTGGTGTCGGGATTGTACTTTTGGAGCGAAAAATCATCATACAGATAAATCTTATCCAGCAAATAGGCTTTTCGCGAAACTTCAGGGGTGTCGGGTTTTACATTCAGGCTCAGCTTAATTTGCCGGTTGCCGAGGGTACTGTCGGCATCATAAAGCAGGTAATCCGGGCTGAAATAAAAAAATCCGTGGTTTTTCAAAAGCCTGTCAATTCTCACACGCTCCTGTTTTATCAAATCCACATTATAATAGGAACCCGGTGAGATTAAACTTTGCGATCCTGACGACTTAATTTTCTCTTTCAGAAATGAACTGCCCGGTGGATATTTCACTGATTTGATGGTATAATAACTGCCGGCATTGATCGAAAATTCAACCGTTGCAGTCTTTTTCTTTTCTACGACATCAACTGTTGAACGCGCATAAAAATGGCCTCTGTTTTCCAGCCTGTTTTCCATGGCTTCGGTGATCTGTTCCAGGTTCAAATCGCTGAGCAGTACAGGTTTTTCGCCCAGTTTGTATTTCATGAAATAACGAAAACCCTTGTCCTTTTCAGGTTCCCTTACCATATTGTGAATACTCAGGAAAGGCCGCATCCACAGGAATTTGGTGTTTGTGGATTTTATCAGTCCATACAACTCACTGTTGATTTTTCGCCGGTCGGATAATCCTTTTACGGAATCATAACTGATGCTGGCTCCGGTAAAAAGGTGTTCGCCCACGGGCAGCTTGCGAAGGCCCGTGCACCCCGAAATAAAAATCACTGCCAGGATGAGGAATGGCACCATACGATATTTCCGGATAGAAATCATTCTTTGCCCTCCCTGTTTTCAATTTCGGATTCGGGATTTTCATTAGCCGGATTCTTCGGACCATCTTCTTTTTTTGTGCGTTTAAAAAGTCTGTCAAAACTTTTTTCGATGATAAAAGCAATTCCGCTGTACGCCACTTCGCCTTCAAAAAGGTCATATGCATTTTCGCGATAGGCCCTCAGTTTATACTCCCGGCTTTCGGTAAGGTCGTAAGTTGCTGAGAACTCACCATAGGTTTGACTGGAATTGGTTGCGGTGTATTGCCGGTTTCCTTCCACATCAAAACTTCCCGAAGCTTCCACGGTAAGCCGCTCATCGAGCAATTTTTTGGAAACCTGAACATCAAGTTCCGTGCGGGTATCGGTGCTGCCACCGGAATAATCCTCATAGGTAGTCAGTCCGAAATTCATATCCACGCCTTTAATATACCGGTTCGAAATGTTGTTGAGCTGCTGAGCCAGGATACCATTTACGCTGTTTCGCGCAGCCGTTGTAGCGAAATTTTCGGCGCTGCCTCCGGAAGAGGCGAATGGATTATCGGCAATAAAACTCCCCGAAACCAGGAGCGCAAAAACCTGCTTGTTGAGTTCCGATTCGTTTTGCCCTGAGTTGAGCATGATTAATTTGCTGGCAATCTGGGGATAATTAACCTGATACTTTTCAGGAAGATTAATGCCAAAGCTCACATCAGGTTCATCGATGAAACCGCGCAGGTTAAGCAAAACTTCGTAAGGCAGCCGCTGCCTGAACATGTTTTTTTCGGCTTCGCTCATACCGGTCGATTCGTTGGCCACCAGTGCAACCGACTGGGTTCGCACAATGTGTTTTGCTGTAAAATTGAGATTGGCATCCATAGGACGGCCTGACCAGGCGATGGAACTGCCCGGTTGAAATTGAAAGGTTTTTTTAACCAGCCCGTAGAATGACAGTTGGTAAACCCCGTCGGCAACTTCAAAAATACCCGTGAGCGTTGTACTTCCTGAAGGATCAACGGAAAAGTTCATGACCGCCGTTCCCTGAACCGAGGCGTAGTCGCCGGAATAGGGGTCGATAACCACCGTGAATTTGGCTTTTTCCGACAGATCGAGTTGGGCGGTAAGATCTATTCCCGTTACCCTCGACAAAATCGAATCGGTGATATAATCTCCTTCTGCAACCTCGGATATGCTATCAGCGCTGGGATTCACAAAATTCACGATACCTTCGGAGCTCACCATTTCAATTTCGCTGCCCG